>CAZIGP010000406.1:0-4944 GCA_964538425.1 uncultured Pirellulales bacterium
AGTTTAATATCGAATCAACTCATGAGAGCCAAATCTACCAATCGGAAGAAAACTATCAGTTAGCCACAGCAGAATTAAAGGATCACGAACATCACGATCCTGGGCAAGTGCCTCTTCCACCTTATCATCCCGACACACTTGAGAGTCGGCGCGATTGGAGCCGCTACTACGACCTAATCACGATCATGGATAGGAAAGTTGGCGCATTGCTGGCAGAGCTCGACAAAGATGGATTAACAAAAGACACGATCATCTTTTTTTTCTCCGACCACGGTGCAGGAATGCCCCGTAGCAAACGGTGGTTATATGATTCCAGTCTTCGCGTACCGTTTATGGTCAAGTTTCCCGCCAAGTATGCGCACTTAGCGCCTTGCAAGCCTGGCACTACAACGGACCAGCTAGTCAGTTTTGTCGATATCGCTCCCACGATATTAAGCCTCGCAGGTATTCCCGTTCCACAGCATTTACAAGGACAGCCATTCTGTGGAAAGCAAACATCAACGCCTCGCAATTATGTATTTGGCTACCGCGATCGAATGGATGAGCGGTACGATTTGCAAAGATGTGTTCGTGACAAAAGATACAAACTCATTCGCAATTATCGACCTGATCTGCCGTATTTTCGCGAACAAAACTTGGAAACTGCTCTCAAAATGCCAACGTTGCAAGTATGGCAACATTTGGCTAACACCGGAAAGTTAAGCGGTCCGCCTGCTGTTTTTATGACAGCGACGAAACCGATCGAAGAATTGTACGACACGGAGGCCGACCCATGGGAAATCAACAATTTAGCTTCCTCCTCCGAACACCGAACAACGCTTGAAAGATTGCGTAGCCAGCTTAATAGCTGGATGATTGAGATTGTCGACTTGGGCTTACTTCCTGAAAGCGATTTGCGAACCCGCTTTGGAAACCAGGCGCCCTATGATGCAGTCCGCATATCTTCCGTGGAGGATCGCCTTTATCCACTACAAGAAATTCTAGACACAATCGACATTGTAAAAAATCCTGGCAATAGCAGCTCTGTATCGCAATGGATTTCAAACTTGAGCGACAGCGATGCTGCGATTCGCTTTTGGGCTGTCATCGGCTTAGCAAGCTTGCCAGATAAACACGATACCATCTTCGACGTTCTGACTAAAACTGCGAAGCAGGATGAGTCAGCTATTGTACGAGTTGCTGCTGCTGAATCGCTATGCCGTATCGGCAAATATGATACCGCCGTCGTGACTTTGGCAGACGCCATGAATGGCACGGATGAATGGGCAAAACTTTACGCCGCGAATGTCCTAGATCGAATAGGCCGTAAAGCACAACCAGCATTAAAACAATTTCTTCGTGGCAAGGCCGATCCGAATCAATATGTGCAACGGGTATGTCGTCACGCAATCCAAAATCTTGATCTAGACGCCGATTGATAGATCAATCAGAGGATTTCAGCTATCCAAAATGACGAACGACACCATTGGATGCCTGGAGATTTATGCAGAATGTGTAATTAAGTAATGAACAAAAATCGCACGCATATCAACAAACAACGCTCGATATTCCGTTGTACTAGAAATTTTGGATTCGAAGCTTAACGAAAACCTTAACTTTTAGAGGTCTAATTATGAAAAGCAACATGAGCAACTCATTAGATATACCACGACGCACGTTCTTAAAAACCACAGGGGCAGTAGCTGCAGTAGCATGGACAGCAAAGAGCTATTCGAAAATCATTGGCGCAAATGACCGAATCTTTACAGGAATAATTGGCGCAGGGAGCATCGGCAATACACACCTCGATGCTTTGAATAAGCTTAAAGAACCAAACAATGTGGAAGTTCTAGCGGTGGCCGACT
This sequence comes from uncultured Pirellulales bacterium, assembly GCA_964538425.1. Classification (GTDB taxonomy): domain Bacteria; phylum Planctomycetota; class Planctomycetia; order Pirellulales; family JADZDJ01; genus JADZDJ01. The sequence continues at coordinate 1,845 of CAZIGP010000406.1, forward strand.
GTTGGAAAAAGCGGTCTGAGGACGGTGCTGCTAAAGCGAAGGCACAACATGCGTTGACCGACTATCGTAAGCTGCTGGAACTCAAGGAGCTAGATTACGCAATCATTGCCTCGCCCGAGCATTGGCACGCCCAAATGGCGCTGGATGCTTTGGATGCCGGCAAAGCAGTGTATTGTGAAAAGCCGATGACGCACACGATTGAAGAAGGACAGGCCGTCGCCAAAAAACAAAAAGAAACAGGCCTTCCCTTTCAAGTCGGTGTGCAGTCGATGTCGGATGCTTGCTACAGCTCTGCCGCAAAAGCTATTGCCGAAGGTGTCATCGGCCAAGTCATTCAAGCCCAAATTGAATACGTCCGCCGCTATGGTACACAAGGCCTATTTCGGGTTCGCGACTTGGATCCTAACATGGCCAAGCCAGGTGATTTGAATTGGAAAGAATGGTTAGGTAGTGCTCCTGAGGTATCCTGGAACCCACACCATTACTTTGAATGGCGATGCTACTCGGCATATTCTGGTTGTATCGCTACCGATCTATTCATCCATCGCATTTCGCGGATTATCAAGGCTTGCAATCTAGAATATCCTCGCCGTGTCGTCGGGATGGGAGGCATCTGGCAATGGAACGATGGTCGGGATTTGCCTGATAACTTCGAGATGATTGCCGAGTACCCACGCGGGATGACCGTCTACGTGCTAGGTACGCAAAGCAATCGCGTTGATTTTGATCACTTGATCCGCGGCTATCGAGGCACGCTCTATTTCACGCCTGAAGGTTGGGTTGCCAAGGATAGGAACGGCAAAGAGCTGGCATCTGAACATGCACCTCCCAAAGAAGATGTTGGCTTACACCACACAAATTTGCATAACCATTTGCGTCACGGTGAACCGTTAAATTGTCCTATTGAATTGGGACTGGTAGGCCTCGCAGCCGTGTGTATGGCAAACGAATCGTGGCGCACAAGCCAAGTAATGGGATGGGATCAATCGAAGCAGCGGATGGCGCCAGCGAATACGCTCAACCTTAGTCATCTACCAGCAGAAACTGGCTAGTTTCAATGCCTTCAAGTTAATCCGAAGGAATTTCGAATGTCACAGATTTTGCGCCAAGTATTTAATATTGTGATATCCAGACTTTCGTTCATTCTTGCAATCGAAATCTTTTATTTTTACGTATCCCCGTGTCCGTTAACAGCAAATGAAATTGCTGCTTCGCAAACAGACGCGAATACGAACATACGGAGAGTTGCCCCACTAAATCCCGCAGAGTCGCTGAAAACTTTCCAATTAACCTCAAAGTTTCGAATTGAGCAAGTAGCTACAGAACCTTTGGTTCATGATCCCATTGCAATGGAGTTCGACCAAAATGGGTTTGCCTACGTTATTGAATTAACTTCTTATAATTACTATGCCCAAAAGGGCGCGACGGCGCATGGTAGTGTATGTCGACTTGAAGACACGAATGGCGATGGCATATTTGATAAGCGAGTCAATTTTGCAGATGATTTGACCTATCCAACAGGTCTGATGTGCTATGCAGATGGTTTATTCGTTGGTGACGCGCCGAATTTATTGTATCTCAAGGATACTGATGGCGACGGCCGCGCCGACTATCGTGAAGTTGTCTTTACAGGGTTTGGTAAAGACCATGCCGGGGAGGGACACCTAAATTCATTTCGCTGGGGATTGGATAATCGTATCTATATTTCCACAGCTACCGATGGCGGCGAAGTCCGTCGTGCAGATCAACCCGACGCCAAAACCCAATCTGTCCGTAATCGAGGGTTTGTTTTTGATCCGCGAACACGGCAGTTTGAATTAACCAGTGGCGGTGGTCAACACGGAATGTGCTTCGATGATTGGGGGCGCATGTTTTTGTGCGAAAACAGCGATCCTTGTAGGTTCGTAATGTTTGATGATCGTTACATTACGCGTAACCCATTAATGACTGCCAAGCCACCTGCAATCAGCATTGCACCCGATGGGAAATTCACCAAGTTATTGAGAATCAGTGAAGTGGAACCTTGGCGCGTCGTTCGCACAAACCTTCGAAAAGAAAAAAAATTTCAAGGTCCGGATGAAGGTGGTCAATCTGCCGGATTTTTTACCGCGGCAACTGGGATCACAATTTATCGAGGGGATGCTTGGCCGGAAGAATACCGTGGCAATATATTTGTTGGTGAAGCCGCTAACAATCTCGTTTATCGCGCGCGGCTTGAGCAAGAAGGTATTGGTTTCGTAGCACACCGTGCCGACTCGCACGCCGAATTTCTTGCTTCTACAGATATATGGTTTCGCCCTGTACAGTTTGCAAATGCGCCAGACGGCACGCTGTATGTACTGTCCATGTACAGAGAGTTGATTGAAGGAGCCGCATTTTTACCTCCAGCATTGTTAGCTCAGTTGGATTCCACTGCAGGTTCGGATCGAGGAAGAATCTATCGAATCGTCCCTGATAATTTTGTGGCACGGCCACCTGTCAAACTCGGTAATCTGTCAACCCTAGAGTTGGTTGCGCTACTTGAGCATCCCAATGGTTGGCATCGAGACACTGCTGCGCGGTTAATTTATGAACGCCAGGACCACGATGCATTAGCACCGCTTCGCCAGCTAATCTCCGATTCAAAAACTCCGCTCGGAAGACTCCATGCACTTTACGTACTGGCAAGCCTAAAACAATTGAAAGTCGAAGATGTCCTTAAGGGGTTAACAGATATTCATCCTCAAATACGCATACATGCTGTTCGCCTGGCAGAACAATTTGTGGATTCGAAGGCAGTTCGCGCGGCGATAGCCGATCTTCTAGATGACACAGATCTTGGCGTGCGATATCAATTAGCTTTCTCTTTGGGCGAGTTTCCGCAAGAACTTCGACAGCAAGCTCTATTTATTCTTTTCGAACGTGACGCCAATAATTCCTGGTTTCAAGTCGCTCTGCAAAGCTCTTTACGAGAAGGTGCCGTCGAGATATTACAACAATTGGCTTCTAATCCTGCGCTTGCGCACACTAATTACATTCAAGAATTTTCATCCGCTTTATCTAAGCAAATCGGACTAAATAAGAATCAAAATCAAATTGCTGCAATTTTAGAGTTAGTAAA
>CAZIGP010000407.1:0-4919 GCA_964538425.1 uncultured Pirellulales bacterium
GCGCGCCCACCATACGGTGACCAGACAGAGCATGCCGATGAGCAGGAGCGCAAGCTAGCAGCATTGGCTCTTCTCGCCAAACAATCGATTTAATGGTCCGTGACGATTTGGGGTAACTAACCAGGCCAATGTCGGCTTGGTCGTTCTCTACCGCATCATAAACGCGGTGTGGATGTAAATATTCCAATCGCACGTTGGCCTTGGGATGGTCGTGCAAAAATTCATGCAGGTAACGATGCATGAGGTGCAAGCCCACCGAGTAAATAGAAGCCACACGTACTCGGCCAGCCACTTCCTCGTGCAGGGTGCGAATTTCCTCTTCTAACGCAAAATAACGTTCTACTAGCTTGCGGCAGCCTTCGTAGTAAATTTCCCCTTCGGGGGTGACGGAAAACGGCCGCTTTGAACGATCGATCAGCTTTACATTCAGTCGCTGTTCCAGTTGATTTACAACTTGGCTAGCTCCCGATTGCGAAATACCATTTTCCTCCGCAGCTCGCGAAAAGCTGCGGCGGTAGACTATATCGCAGAAGATTTTAAGGGCTTTTACGTGCATGGCCTTTACCCAGGCCGCAAGTAGCCAGGATCAGAATTCCAAATACAGTGTCGGGTTAGAATTTGATTTAGACATACTAGAGTAAGGCGATAGCATTCATTCGTCAAGCGTTTAGACAGAAAAAGCTGGAAAACTGGCAAAAACTGAGTTTTCACAGTTTCTGCAAGCCTGCTCCCAGAACCAAAAAGATTGAAGTTGGAGCAAGATCGCCGTATAACGATTTGAACTTGGCGGCAAGAGGCCTCAGCCACGTGGGTCGGCCTTTTTGCGGCGACATTCAGGAGGTAATTTCCATGTTAAAGCGATTCGTAGCGTTGGCTTGCACGGCATTGATTGGGGCGGCTTTTTTTGTAACCAGCAGCGGATGCGGAAAGCCACAACCCAGTAATCCACCGGCCAATGCACCAGCTAATCCGCCGGCAAATAACCCAGCTCCGCCGGTCGAGTCTGGCAAGTAAGTCAACGATTAGTAGAAGGTTGCATGAATGTAGGGGGTCGTCGTACAGAATGCGACGGCCTCTTTTTTTGCAAGATTGAATCTTTCAGCGCAAGAAAAGACTCCCGGAAAGGCCAAGTCCCAGGGGGGCAAAGGACTCCATCCGTTTCCGGGAGCGCTGAGCGAAAGCAGGCTGATAATCGCGCGTGGCTTGGGGTACAAACTGGTTTTCGCCCGCGCGGTGGGCAGTTTGGTTTCTGAGTAACTAACGCGGTAAAAAATCTTGCATCCTAAACTAATCAGGATGCTGTGCTTGTTTCGAAGCCAACGGCTCGCATCCTTGCTGCCGCTGTGCTTCGCTGGTCCGCAGAGTTGTTCGGCCTATGCCGCCTGGCAACCCCCGATGCAGACCCGTCCACCGGTGAATCATGCGAAAAATTTAGTGGCTTGTTGATGGCTGCTTGAGCAGATTGCGAATGATTCGCCGATCCCTCGGCTCAGCCATCGTGAGGCGGGAAGATAAAATACCGGCTAAAACAGGTCAAGGCCGGTTTTAGGTCTGAGTTTCTTGCTTGTTTTTGCGAGAAAGTGATTGCTAGCTTATTATCCAGACGGTTTGATGGTTTGTGGAAAGCCTTTTGAAAGCCTCAACGATAAATTTGTTATGAGTAATCAAAGCTCTGGAAACGGGATTGCATCGGCCGAACTGTCGAAACCATTGTCAAGCAAAATTACTTTCATTTGGCGATGCATACTTGGTTTGTTCTTGGCGTTTCTTCTGTTTCGTGCTTGGCAAGTTCGCAACACACCGTTCGAACAAATCGATTGGGCATTTAAAGGCTCTCGAGAACTTGTTGCTTGGTTCAGTGGCCTAGTGTTGAGAGAGTTGCGAGTGGTTGGATTTGCTTTTGTGCTTGGCTTATTAACGCCACCAGCGTTTTTTGGACCGACGACAGCAATCGAAGATCAAAAGAAGCGTTGGCTTGTGCGATTATTGTGGTTGCTGTTTGGTTTGGCCGTGATTGGCATTTGTTTTACGATTGCTTGGGATGAAATGCCGCCGCTTGGTTCGTTGATTTTGCCGTTTATTAGCTTCGCAATTGCAATTCGTCTCAGCTCAGCGGCATTGAGGGGCATGAAGCCATTTATTTGGGCGGCTGCGCAAATAGTAATCGCTTTGCTTGTTATGGTTGGAGCAACAATTGCTGTGGGGGACATGACTGTTTCCGACGCTCCGTTGGAGTTTGATACTACAGAAATGAGTACTGCTGAAAAGCAACTTCTTGCTCAACGGATTCAAGATACCCGTCCCTTGGAAGGTCAATTGCGGAAGTTACACCTGGCCGACGCCGAAATTAACGCTCTAACGAATTCGGTGATTAATCGTGGCAACATTCAGCATCTAGCCAGTATCCATTTTGAACCCGGTACATTTGAGGCGAGGGCTTCGTTAGCTTTACCGCAACTAGAGGCCAAGAAATTTCTGAATATTCGAATGGATGGTCATTTGGCGATCGACGAGGGAGAGTTGGACCTGGGCATCGAACGGCTTCGAGTTGGGCGTTTTACTGTGCCGGGGCCGCTCGTGCGCCTGCTATCTTCTACGCTCCATACAATGTTCATGGAAGATCCGCAAATTCGACGAATCACCGATTCCGTCGAGAAATTGCACACTGAACAAGGCGCAGTCAATTTTGAATTTCAATCCGATGCAATCAGTCGGCAGATTGTGCCTTCGTTGGTGCAGTTGCTGTGGAAGCAACCCGATGTAGCACACGAAACAGGATTGTATGTGCGTCAAATTGTTTCGGCCTTCGATATGCTGCCCGCTGATGATAACCGCTTTGGAAAATTAGTGCAGAACGTGTTTGCACTCGCGGTCGAACGATCCAAAGATCATGATCCGGTGTTGGAAAATCGTGCTGCGATTTTCGGCTTGGCCATGGTCCTTGGTCATGCAGATCTGGAACCTTTTGTCGGTGAAGTATTTGATGCCGATTTGCGAACAAAAACGAGCAAAATGCTCAATCAAGTCACATTGCGAGGTCGACAAGATTTGCCTCGACATTTTTTGGTAAGCGCAGCGCTGGCGTTGATGGCGAGCGAAGCAATTAGCGACCGCATCGGCGTAATGAAAGAACAGATTGACTCACAGCAAGGAGGATCTGGTTTTTCGTTCGTCGATATGTTGGCAAATATGTCTGGAATTCGCTTGGCAATGGCAGCCATTCGCGATGCTGATACCGCGCGCGCAGTCCAAGCTAAATTGGCTCGAGGCTTCGAGGTTGATGCCATTTTTCCTAAGTTTGAGGGACTACCCGAAGATATCCCGGCCGCCGAATTCCAGAGCAAATACGGTGGTGTCAACGGCCCTGGTTATAAAGTGCAGATTGAAGAGATCAATCGGCGTTTAGAAACGTTGCCCAAGTTTTAATGAGGGTGCAACAACTCGAAAATGCGAGAGGAGGGATTTGAACCCACACACCTTGCGGTACTGGATCCTAAGTCCAGCGCGTCTGCCAATTCCGCCACTCTCGCGGTTGTTCTTGTATATGTTGAGTTTATGGCCGGTTTGGCTGGCCTTCAAGGCAGTCTCTTTGCCAAGTCGATGTTACCTGTTTTTTTGGTCATGGTTTTTAATTTGTCCCATGTGTTTGCCCTTTTCGTGCCCGGTAATCGTCCCTTATACTGGCCGTTTCAAGTAAATAAAGTTAATACCAGTTCACGAGTCTAATTTGAGGAAACGAATCGATGGCCGACTTGATTGCCCCCCATGGTGGATTGACCGAACCTATTTGCTGCACTGTTCCTGCGGCTGAAATCAATGCCTTCAAAGCTGAAGCTGCGAAGCTACCTAAGGTACCAGTTTCCGACGCCGATCTCTCAACCATCTACCGTTGGGGAGATGGAGCGCTTAGTCCAACAACGGGACCGATGGATTCCGCTACTTACAATCGAGTATTGGACGAGTCGGTGATCGAACACAACGGCAAGCTCTATGCGTGGACGATTCCACTTTCGCTGCCAGTGACCAAAGAATTAGCAGCTACGTTGAAGAAGGGCCAGAAAGTTGCGCTCACCAACTCGGCGGGCGAAGTCGTGGCGACGCTTGATATCAGCGACGTGTTTGAATGGGACAAGCCACGCTACATTAAGAGCGTTTACCTAACCGACCGGACCGATCATCCTGGTGCCGACATGGTATTGAAGGGTGATGCCGACAAGACTCATCTTCTCGGTGGCACGGTGCGCGTATTACCGCAACCCAAGAATGCGAAGTTTGGCAAGTATGTGCTCTCACCGCGCGAAGTGCGCAAGCTGCTTGCCACCAAAGGTTGGAATCGTGTGGTTGCATTTCAAACTCGAAATCCCTTACACCGGGCACACGAATACGCTTTGGTTTATGGCTTGGAAGCCTTGCTGCGCGAAGGCCACAATGCGGGAGCAGTGCTGAATCCGCTCATCGGTGAAACGAACGGTGACGATGTACAGGCAGACGTGCGAATGCACACTTACGAAGCGTTGATCGATCAACGCGGACTCGGCGAAGGTGATAGCGACGCCAAGCTTTGGGGTTCGCGAAACGAAAACGTGCCAGATCGGGTAATTTTGCTGGGGCTCGACATCAAAATGTTTTACGGCGGTCCGAAAGAAGCAGTGATGCACTCTATCTATCGCCAAAACTTTGGCTTCACCGATATCGTAATCGGCCGAAAGCATGCCGATGCGCCATATCATGACGGCAAACCAATCTGGGGCGACTTCGATGCCCAGGAAATTTTTGGCAACTTGAAAGGCGATTTGAAAATCAAGCCGCTGAAAGTTGGGTTCGCCGCGTATTACGATTCGGTTGGCCGAGTGGACTTGATGGACAGTCACAAAGATGAAAAGCCAGTGTTTATTAGTGGTAAAGACGTTCGTAATACG
>CAZIGP010000408.1:0-4904 GCA_964538425.1 uncultured Pirellulales bacterium
ATCGTACCATTCTATGCCAGCCAGTTCGCTACTTTCTTGCGGCGACATGGGTACGAGTACGCCCAGCACTCGGCCGTGGAGGTCAACAAGCGGCCCTCCATAATTGGCAGGTGATATTTTGGCATCGGTCTGAATGGCTTTTCCCCACACGCGACCTAGTGCGCTGATAATGCCGACTGAGATATTTGTCTTCTCTGGTTCGAAGACCCGCCCGACGGCAATTGCCCAAGCTCCAACTCGCATTTCACTTTTGGGCGTCGCTTCAGGAACAGGCAATTGGCGAGAAACATCCAACGTGCTCGTAGATACTTTCAATAGCACCAACATGCGGTTGTTATCCTTAGCAACCATTTCAGCCGGTAAACGCGTGCCATCCGCCAAATAAATGAGAATCTGAGAAGGCTTTTGCACAAAGTTGAATGCGCTCGAAACAATGTAACCGTCACTAGAAACGATTAAACCCGTCGTTGGTCCTGTGCCGACAAGCATTTGGCCAACGGTTTCCAAGCCTCCCAGCGTTTCGACGCGCACCACGCTCGGTGCAACATTTGCCACCGCGGCTTTGAGAGCCGCTTCTTCGCGCAGGGTAATATCTTCTGCAGCTTGTGCCGCGATCGCCACAAGAGAGAAGACAATGCTAGCGAAAGGAAGATATTTAAACGGTTGCATGAAACTCAAGCAATTTGCATTTCTTTTCAATTCTTTTTGGCCGAACTTAAAATTACCTCGCGTAATTCGTTGCCACGTAGCAGTGTTATTCGCACTTCAGCATCGTGTTCGATTCGTTCCAATTCGGCGAATACTGCCTTACAGGATTGCACGAGCTGACCGTTGATGAGCACGACCAAGTCATCGGATTTGATACCTGCCTTATCGGCTGCCGAGTCAGGACGCACTTCGTCAATATAAGGAGGTGTGCGTTCCAGAACATTTGGCACCAGCACTAAGCCAACGTCTGCTAGTTGCAGCGGTAGCTCAGGCCGCTTATTCGTGTTTTTGACAGTGGTCGGCCGAACTTGGCCGGCCTTAATCGCCTCGACGGCTTCCAACAGTTCTTTAACGGGCACGGCATAATTCAACCAGGTATTGTTACGAGTATTACGTAGTTCCTTGCCGAGCATTCCCAACAATCGTCCTCGGTAGTCCGTAAGTGCACCTCCCACAGCGCCGGGGTTGTTTGTCATGGCATCGAGCACATAGACCGGGCCTTGATAAGGGCTTTCAAACGTGCCTCGACGAGCTTCCAACGAGGATACGGCAGAAATTGTGCCGTGTAACACGCTGACTGGTTCGTCTCCTGTCGCAACGCCAAACAAATTGCTGAACGCTAAGACTCGTGTACCTTCTTCGCCCGTTGCCGCGTGTTTGAAATCGAAATGTGGCAAGTCGGTGGTGTCGATTTTCAGCACCGCGACTTCCAAGCGGGGATCTGCGCCGAGTAATTTCGATTCGAACTTGCGACCGTCATCTAGCGTGATGGTGACCGTTTCGGCATCGAGAACGTAGCTGTAAGCGGTTAGCACGTGGCCTTCCGCCGAAATCAGCAGCCCCGATTGATAGGCCTCCAATCCACGAATGCCTCCGGCACCATAAATCTTTACGATCTTTTGCTGCACATCGCGAATCGTACGTTGCAGCGATTGAGCATGTGCAGATGCAGCAAACGTTACTGTGATTAAAAACCAAGCAAAAACAAGGCAACAAAATTGTTTTCTAAAGCCAAACAAATCGTCGCCAGACTTGTCACTTCCGTTTTTTCGACGAAAGGATTTGCCTTGTAAACTTTGATTTCTATTCAAATACATGAATCGATCGATCAATCCGTCGCAGACGTTTTGAATTTAAATTCTGTTAGTTCAAACACACCGAAGACGTGGTCTCCATGGCGGACTTCCATCCGGTACGGCAGCCAACGGCCTTCCGATTCGCGGTAATCATCAAAATATACCTCACACGGATCGGCATCCTCGCTCGGCCACATTTCCAGACTGACTAACCTGCCGTCGATTTGATCAAAATAAAATCGGCTTTCCACTCCGCTGCCGATTGCCAGCAGAATGTCGAAGAGCCCTTCACGGCCAACCAGTGGGCCAGAGCCTTCATAGACGACCTGCCCGTAATGCCCGGGGCCACCGATCAGCATTTTTCGCCACACAAGCAGTGCCGCCAGGAAGCCACCGCTGCCTGGAGGATCCAGTGCGGAATCAAGTCCTTCGTTTACGCTAACTTTAATGGGTACAGGACTGGTCGGCAGATCGATATCGCATTCAGTATCTGCAAGATGAATCACCACTTGCCCGCCAGTCATTGCCTGAGCATTCAGGGTCCAAGTATCGGTAAGCTTTGCAAAATCGCCGCGTTCAAAAAGCGTTTTCCAAATACGATCGACATTCGCACGGTTGAAGTAGTAATTGGCATACCCCCGGCGGGCTTCAAAGTGTTTTTTCACTTCAGCCGCAATTGGCGTTTTGACGGCTGCCTGCACTTCGTCATCTGGCTTAGGTTCTGGATCTTCATCGGGCTTTTCGTCTTCAGGATTTTTTTCGCCTCGTTTGGGCTGATTGGGCTTACGTTCGCCGGGTTTGGGTTCTTCGCCAGGCCGTCGCGGCTGTCGTTGTTTCGGTGGGCCATCTACCTTGGCCAGCAATTCTTGCTCTCCATGCACACCCATCAACCGCACAAAAATATTATGCGTCTCGCCGTCTCGACGATATGAAAGTGGTACACGCCAACCTTTGGGAAAAATTCCAAGGATATTTTTCAAAGCATTGACCGTGCGAATCGATCGACCGGCGAAACTAACGATTTCATCGTCATATCGTAACCCACGACGATAAGCGTCGCTTTCATCCAAAATTTCGCTGACCAATACGCGTCCTTCCTCGGAAGTGGCAACTCGCGCTCCCAGTGTGGCATGATCGAGGATTTTTCCAGAGCGCAAATGCCCCATGAAATTTTTGATTTGGTTGATCGAAATTGCATAGCCGACGCCGACATTCACTCGGCCGCGCTTCTCAAACGAACCGCGACCGTTGATACCAATCAATCGCCCTTGGCCGTCGAATAACGGACCTCCTGAATTTCCCGGATTGATCGCAGCATCGACTTGCAAGCAATCAGCATATTCAAGCAAAGTATCGGCAGGATATTGATAACGATGCACGCCGGAAACCACGCCCCAACTGACAGACGGATAAAAATCCGTCGCCAGCAAAAACGGATTGCCAATCGCGAAACAGGTATCGCCCACTTGCACCTGATCGCTGTCAGCCAACTCGGCGGTGGGAAAGTCATCACGGCCAAAAAGTTTGATCATCGCCACATCGCCGACAGGATCGACACTAACAATCACCGCGTCATACAATTTGCCGTCTGCCATGCCGCACTTCATAAAATTGCCGCACGGCTTGGAGACATGGAAGTTTGTCAGTGCATAACCATCGGGCGAAATTACCACCCCTGAGCCGCCGCCTTGGCCACCAGACGCGAAGATGGCTAGTACCGACGGCACTGCCTTATCGACCGAAGCAATACGATCGGCCTCAGCTCGAGCTACATCAGCATCAACTTTTACAGGTCCGACATCTCCGGCGTAAAGCCATGAAATGAAGCTTAGTGTGAATGCAACCGTAACGACTCGCCAAGGAAGTGCCCAAAGCGCTGTTGACTTCATTCGGTTTACGAAACCTCTGCATTTCATCGTCGAGCGATTCATTTCACAATCCTTGCATCTGCGAGGTTAAGGTAATCTCCAGCATCGAGGTCCTCACCGTAATCCACTAAAATTTCGAGTTTACGTGCGCCAGCAACATCCAGATCGATCTTCACGGGCTCGGCCAGCCCAGCAATGGGAGCGCTAAAAAGCTGTTTGCCATCGGCCGAAATTTTGAGCAGCACGTGCCCCGCTTCGCGTACTGCGTCGTCGATGCCGGCAACGGCTTTAAACTTTGTAGCTCCTGTCGGTAATCGATAGGTGACCAGCGTATAGCTGGCTATCGCTAAGCCTTTTGTATACGATTTTCCACCGATCAAGAGTGGACCATGCTCGCGCCCTTGATCTCGTCGCAAAGCATAAAACTGTGCAAGCGCCGGTGCTGAATCGCCAAAATCGACCAGCGACTTCCAATGAGTGCTTTCCGGCTCCAAATCGCTGAGGTAGATAACTTTGCCGATCGAGAAATCGAGGCGTGAAACACTACTCCACGGGCGCCGCAGGACAGGACCAGCGATCGTAGTGATTTTGAGTGTTTCGTTGTTATCAAGCGAAATGTCTTTCGCGCGCAATCGCCAGCCAGTGGAATCGTCGAGAATGCAAACAGGATCGGTCGACTTATCCTCGACCTTGTGGTAATAAATCAAACCATCGATCTTCGTTCGCTTAACAGGAATCGTTTCGCCATCGAGCTGAAATTCAACGGTTTCTTCTGTCACATTCCCAATAACCCCTTCGAGAAAATCGACTGCATCCATCTTGCGCACAGCGAGCAAGTCGGCGGCAGCGTTCTTGCCGATATCAGCCGGCCACAGAGCAGTAGGATTGTCATGAGCAGAAAATCGCACTCGGCGAATTGCTTCCGTGGGAATCTCGAACTGATCTCCCGTGTCCGTCCCGATTGTGGCTAAGTTTTTGCTGACAACATAGCTTTTAGCCATTAATCGAGAGCCATCGGTAAGCTCAATCCAAACCGGAAGTTTTTCCGTGGCTGTTACCGAGGATTTCCTAGGAGAAATGTATAACAAACGATCGGCTGGAATAATTTGGGTATTTCCCTCGCTGTTGGCTAGCTTTATCTGATCGGCGGTCAATTCTGAAACGGTTCCGTACGCGGTGGAACCATCGAGCGTACCAACTTCCATCTCAGGCAAAGCGGCAGCGAGAACGATTGCAAATAGGACCAAAGTTC
>CAZIGP010000409.1:0-2148 GCA_964538425.1 uncultured Pirellulales bacterium
GACCTTCGCGCCCGCTGCCGAACGCGTGGTTGGCAACGACCAGGCTAAGCAATTATTGAGTCGAGATTATCGCTCGCCCTATTCACTGCCTGCAGTTCAATAAACTACTCCGCTGATGCTGAAAGGATGATGCGCGGTTTAGGATTACTTATGAGACGCTCTGGGAAGTTGAATGCCAGAAAGGCACCAGTACAATCCTGCCGCTGTAAAGTAGACGGCAAAGAATGCAAAGAGGACGTCTGAAAGAAAATGTCCGCCTTGAGCAATCCGAATCAAGCCAATCAAACCACCCGTGATGATGCCTAGTGAAAGCCAAAATTTCTTATAAGAGCTAATGAAAGCAGGCGTCAGCAGCCAGAAACCCAAAGCAGCATGGCCACTAACAAAAGAACCATTACGATTGGTTTGATTGGTAGGTTGTAATGCAGGCGTAAATTGCTTCGAACCACCAAAAACTTCGACGTGTTGAGGGCGGGCACGGCCCCAATATGTTTTGAATCCCCGATTAACGATTAATCCTGGACCCAGCGTAAGTGTCAGCAACAAAAAGATGATCGCTCGGCGATGAGCGATGAGGCCGGGAGAAATACGTGGAATCATCGAAACCACGCAAAGTATGAGCAGGGCCGCGGCAATGATCTGTCCCAGGTCGTTGATTAGCCGATGTAGGAATGCAATTTCGGGAACTTGATTGATCACGAAGCCGTGTGTGTTGTCGAAAAATAAATTGCTGACTTTAAGATCGAGTTGAGGAAAAGCAGTAAAGGCAATACAACAAACCACGAAGGCCGCACCCATCAGGCAAGTGAATCGCGGTAAGGGAAATTTCATATCGTTGTCAGCCACCGAGTCAAGCGATGAGTTAATTTGAATTTGCCGGCAGTAAATGCTCATCAAACCAATCGGCCATGCGCAGAAGATCCAATACCATGGTCGGCCAACCGTGCCCTTTACCAGAACGCACTTCCAATTGCGCCTCACCGCCAGCAGTTTTCGCACACTCGACAAATCGCGTGGATTGATCCAAGGGAACCAATGTGTCGGCATCGCCGTGGATGATAAGGACCGGCGGCAGGTTCTCGGTGAGGTGGTAAATCGGCGACAACTCCTTGCCGAGTTGTTTCCACTCTTCAAGCGATTGGGCCCGTGGTCCAAAACCTGTCTTGAAACTTTTCGGTGGGCCGCCATCGCCTGGATTTTCTGTGCTATCGCCCATGTTCAAAAGATCGGTGACTGGAAAGAAACAAGCGGCGCACTGCACGGCGCTGGATTCTCGGTCGACTTCGTCTACCGCGTCTGCTGATCCCTGTTGACCACCGGTTGCCAACATCAGAGCCAAATGTCCGCCCGAACTCGCCCCGATGATGCCTAGGCGGTTCGGATCGACTTTGTACGTCGGCGCCTGATGCCGAATGAAGCGAATTGCACGGTGAATATCCTCGACAATGTTGCCGATCAAGCATCGTGGCTGCGATTGATGATACACAGCAAAGACGGTGTAACCTCGATGCAGAAACGGAGCAATTAAGAAAGTAGGAAGTTTATCACGACCTGACTTCCAACTGCCGCTCACCATGACGGCAATCGCGGCACCGTTTTGTTCAGGAGGCTGAAACACGTCGAGCAACAGATTCTGTTGGCCGCGGCTACCATAAGTAATGTCACGAATGCGATCGTGTGGTGGATGAAACCACCAGACATAGACCGCAATGGCCGTCAGAAGCAACGACATGCCACTGATCGCACCGATCCATAGTAGTCGCTTATAGCGCATGCTCATCGTTACGATAAAATCTCGTTTTTGCGAAATGCTCGAATCGTCACGCTCTGCTTGTGAAGCGTAAGACAATATACCCGGACAGATCGAGAAGAGTTTCATTGTCAGGCGTACTGTCTGACAGCTATATCGCAGTCAACTGAGCATGTTTTAGGCGAGATCGAGATGAGCAATAATGAATTGCGTAACTTGGGGAGGCGATAAACAAAAAATGTTTGAAATCTTGAAGCGAGCTACATCATTACCCTACATCGAACCTCTATTTATGATTGCGTTCGGCATCCTGCTTGCGTCCAGCCGGCCCTGGGCGATCGATACGAAACTTTACGAGCCGTTTTTGTTCTGCCTCGGTAACATACACAGTGCGGCCA
>CAZIGP010000409.1:2158-4897 GCA_964538425.1 uncultured Pirellulales bacterium
GCATTTTCCCTAAAACGTCGATTTCCTGTAGCACTTCTCCTTGAGGTGAAAGCTTCACGACTGTGCCTTTGCCATGGCGGGTAACGTAGAGATTGCCATCCAGATCACAGCGCATGCCGTCCATACCGAAATCTGCGAATTGCTTTACCAGCTTCGGCTCGGATTTGTCCGTTGTGAGGTCGAATTTCCAGATGTGGCGTTGCACCGTTTCGTTCACGTAAAGTGTTTTACCGTCAGGGCTCACCTCGATACCGTTGGTCGTCCCCATATCGCTGGCAAACTGCGAGATCTTCCCATCAGGTGTGATCTTCCAGACTTGCCCGGTGCTCTTGCTCCAGTTGGGATCACTGGCGTAAAGCGTACCGTCGGGAGCAATGGCTAAATCATTAGGTTGATTCATTTCTTGGTGGGCGAAGACCGAAACCGCTTTGGTTTTGGGATCGATCTGCAGAATGTTGTGGTTCGTGTAGTCGGCCACGAACATTTTTCCATCACGATTGAAAACGATGCCGTTGCCAAAGCTACCATTGGGCAGCGTGACAAAAAGTTCCGCTTTCCCATCGGGCGCAACGCGGCCGATGTTTTCTGGCTTTTCATAAGCGACTGCATAGAGATTGCCATTAGCATCATAGGCGGCGCCTTCGATGCCTCCGGTAAAGCCGGTGACAGGAAGTGGCTCGGCTTGGAATAGTGTTTGATCATCTGCCACCGAGGTTAACACCAACAATCCAAAGATTGTGAAGACCGCCAAAATAACTCTTAGTTCAAAGTGTTTCATAACAAAAGTTGAGTTCGAGAGAGAAATTGGAAAATTACAGTTAAGGCGTAACGTGCTGATGGGAAGGCTCATAAAACTTTCGAGTGGGATCAATAAATAGCCACATTGAGCCCGCCAGGACAAACATCGTGGCGTAAACGGCGAATAGCGATGGCCAGCCCCACCGAGTAAAGATCTCGGCTCCCAACCAGGGCGCGATTGCTCCACTCAAATTGCCCACCATGTTGATAAAACCGGTGGATACCCCGGCATGCTTGCCACCGACGTCGACCATGGTGGCCCAATTAGCGGCTTGCCCAAAATCAAAGGCGGCTGAAGCAACACACATTAAGATTACTGCGTGTGTGATATCTTGAGCAAACGGGGTTAAGAGCATGGCGACTGCCGCAGTCAGCGTACCACCAATAGGACAGATTGCTCGGCCGAGGTATTTGCGGCCGGTGGATCGCACCAGCCGATCGGCAACAATTCCGCCGACCAAACAAGCCACGCCACCACAAAACAGCGGTAATCCACTGACCAGTTCCGATTGTTTAAAGTCGAAATCATGTACGTCGTTTAGATAGCGCGGCAGCCAGCTAATAAAGAACGACCAGCCAACACCTCCGCAGATATAGTAGATAGCTAGCGCCCACAGACTGCGACTACGCAGCAGTGGTTTCCAGATTCCTGCTGTCTGATGAGAGTGGTCTTCCTCGCCTGTTTTTCCGGAACGAATCAGTTCCAGTTCGGCGGAGTTAACGCTGTGTTTTTCGGCAGGATCGTCTCGAAACCAAAAATAAAAGGCCAAGCACCAGATGGCTCCGAACAAACCGGCACTGACAAACCCCCAGCGCCAAGCAGATTCGATTCCGGGCAGAAAGGCAAACGTGGTGCGAAACCAATCGGACTTGAACAGGCCCAGCATGGCACCAAAGATTAGCGGCGAAAATGCGCCGCCCCAACGGGCCATCAGCCATAGAATGCCTCCGGCGCGGGCGCGCTCTGCAAGCGGAAGCCAGCGGCCTTGAACCCGGGCCATGTTAGGGTAAGCGCCCGCCTCTCCGACTCCGAACAGAAACCGCGCTAGATATAACATGACAAACCCGGTCGCCGCACCGGTCAGCACGGTAAACAGTGACCAGCCTAACACAATTCTGGTCAATGTGCCGCGCGCACCGTAACGGTCGCCTAACCACCCACTGGGCATTTCAAACAGAGCGTAGGCCAGAAAGAATGCGCCTATTACTTTCCCCATGTCGGTGTCGCTCAAATCAAGATCGCGCTGAATATCTTGCTGAGCGCGCATGATGCAAACGCGATCGTAATACGTGAGGAACGAGAGCGCGCAAAGGAAAGCCATCACGCCGTAACGAACTCGCGTGGGCTTCATTGCACATCCTTCGTTGGCAACTGTGTGATCCATTGCCGGATCAGTTCGACCGCTTGTTCATCTACAACGTTGGTAGCCAGCGGCGGCATGTGTCCAGGACCGCGGTTTGCGATGCGATGCAGTAGGACCGAACGCTTGGAATCACCGGAAGCAATCAAGCGTGCATTATCGATTCCAAACATATGATGATATGGTTTGACATCCACGAGTTGCATCTGATCGAGCGGAGTTTCAATCGCTGCATTGAACTGGGCATTACCACCCCCGGAGGAGATGTGACAGACTGAACAGTTTACATGCAAGTAAGAGCGAACACGATGCTCCAGTGATTGATGGGGATCGTAAGGATCGGCAAGCGGAACATACTTTGCCGGTGGCTGATATAATAGTGATGAGGGAGGCGCAGTGCGTTGCCCAGCGAGCTGCGCCGGTGGAGCGGCTGACGCTTGAGCTTGAGGTTCATTACGCCAGGACTGCTTGGCTTCTTCTTGCCAGTTCACACGGAAGAGCTTGAGCCGTTCAAGCAACTCGAGTTGGTTTTCAACATGACCAGGGCTGTATTCGTACGAACGATTCATTTGCGCTGTTA
>CAZIGP010000410.1:0-4893 GCA_964538425.1 uncultured Pirellulales bacterium
CCGTTGAGCGACGTGCGATAATACCAGCGGGAGGAAACAATACTGAGCTTTCAAAATTGATTTGATGATGCATCATTCTATCCAACAACTTAGCCGCTTCGTACCCAATACGTTCGACATTCAAATCGACACTTGAAAGCGAAGGAATTGCCAAATTGCACAAAAACTCATCATTATCAACGCCTAATACAGCCACTTCATCAGGAATCGCGACGCCAGCATCACGACACGCTTCGAGAACCTGCAACCCACGATCGTCGTGCACGGCAAAAACACCGACAGGCTTAGGTAGTGTCACTAGCCAATCTGTTAATTGCCGTTGTTCTTGTTGCCAATTCATTCCCCCACGTGTTCTAGGGGAATGCTGAAATTCGTGACATATCGAACCATGTTGTCGAACTGCCTCGACGAATCGCGCCCGCCGATCATCGTCGAAGAAATGTTGGCCGAACGGCTCGCCCACAAAAGCATAATGCCGCACACCATGACTGCGTAAATGCTCGAAGGCAGCGTGACACACAGTCTCATTATCAGCACCGAACTGCGGAATACCAAATTTTCGGCCAGCGCCCCGCAAATCAATAAATGGCAGGCCTGTGCTCATAACGCAGCGCGACATTTTTGCAGTTGCGAGGCGTGCGAGAATTCCGTCGCCGGTCCATTTTTTAAGCCAGGAGGGCAGATCTACCCCAAGCTCGTGCGGTTTGAAGTAAATTGACCAGGTGCCACACTCTTGGTGAAACCTACTAATGCCTCGCAGGAGACCCCGACCATAGGCCCGCGAAGTTTCAATAAAGATAGCAACGTGCTTTTTAGATTTCATAGATCGTCGACCGAAAATGCAAATCTTCGAAATATTAATCATTATGGACTCACCTTAATAAAATATAGCTGTGGTATATAAAAATGGAACTTTTTTACCTAAAACAGGCATGATGACCGCACCAGATATCTTTGAAAAGTCTAAAAGCCCATAGGGGGAGATGGTGATGACGGCGAGACCTAGAAGATCGCACAGTCACCAGCAAATTGTGAACCGACATAGCTGAATGAGCTTTAAAAAGATAAAACGGCTTGAAACAGCTAGGAGATTAAGCGGCTAAATAACCGATCGTTCGCTTAGCAGACAGACTTTGAGGCACATCACGGAAGTAAGCAGCCCGCTTTTCTCAAACGTGCCCAGCTATGGAAATGCTCACGCTACGCTTCCAAAAGAGTTGCTCTTTAGTCACCACTTAGCTGCTTGTACCCTGCAATCGGAGGCACACTTTGCGGTTGCCTTTCCAGGTATTGCCGCCGCCGCGACCTCTGTTGCCATGAATTGCCGATGCTTTACGTCCAATTATGCCCACGAATGGTCCACTTTTGGGCAGCCTATTGGGTACAAAAAGGCAAAGAATTGGTACAAGAATGTCAAATTTTGGTGTCCATCACAGTTATAGTTTGAATTAGCTTCTGAGAAGGTATTGCCAAATGCTTGGAACTCTTCACTCTTCAATGTGTGAAGGCTAAGTGCCATACATTTTGCCGCGAATTGTTTCCCGCCTAAAAGCTTCTTCTTGCCTGCTTGGCTCAGAAAAATCTATCCTTCCACAAGGATAAATCATTAAGCATTGATGCGCGAATGTTATGTATGATGTATTGCAGACAGACAAATAAACGCAGCCCATCAAAATAGCTTGGTGCGCTAGTCAGTCACTTGGTGCTTAGCAAATACCATGAAATGCAAAATGCAAAATAGAAAAATGGCAATTCGAACGGTATTTACGACCACTGTGTTTCTCGGTGGGTTGGTGGCTTTTGCAGGCGCGTTGGATACTGGGCAAAACACAAGGGAACTCAAAGGTATTGATCTCGGAGATATTGTTTCGCTCTCAGTGGAAACGTTAGCCAGCGGTTCACCGTCAACGATATTGTCCGGCAGTGAGTCTAGACGACAGCTTGTGGTTACGGCCACTTACGCAAATGGTCAGAATCGCGATGTAACTCGATCTGTGAAGTATGTTGCTGAGCCCCCCAACGTTGTGGCCGTGGACATGAGTGGGGTAGTTACATCGTGTGGAACCGGCATTACAACGATTCAAATAACGTCTGGCAAGGTTGTAACTTCGATACAGTTCACAGTTAAAAAATTTGAGCAAGATTCGCCTATCAATTTTTGTAACCAGATTGTACCCATTTTTACCAAATACGGTTGCAATGGCGGTGGTTGCCATGGCGCTGTTGGAGGCCAAAACGGTTTTAAGCTGTCATTATTAGGATTTGAACCTGTAGAAGACTATGAGCACATAGTCAAAGAATCGCGAGGTAGACGGTTATCGATTTTGGCGCCTGATCAAAGTTTGTTATTGAAAAAAGCTTCTGGCGCAATAGCTCACGGTGGCGGCACACGTCTCGACGTTGGTTCACTCGAATATAAGTTACTTCGTCGTTGGATTGCTGAAGGAGCGCCAGTCGGAGATCCGAACGTAGTAAAGGTCGATAAGATCGAAGTCTTGCCTGCAGAACGAATGATGGAGCCGCAGGGTGAGCAACAATTGCAGGTTATTGCTTACTACACGGATGGTACTATTGAAGATGTAACTGGAACATCCGTATACGAATCCAATGTTCCAGAAATGGCCACAGTGACTAAACATGGCTTAGTTTCTACAAAAGATGAGCCAGGGGATGTCGGCATCATGATTCGTTACCAATCCCAAGTGGGAGTATTTCGGGCGACTGTTCCATTAGGCTTTCCTGTGGATAAACTTCCACTTCATCGCAACTTTGTGGACGAATTGGTGTTTAACAAGCTCAAGCTGCTTGGTCTGCCTCCGTCAGATATCTGCGATGATGCAACCTTTTTGCGTCGCATTACCATCGATCTTGCCTCTCGGTTACCTACAGCCGCTGAAGCAGAGGCATTTATGGCCAACCAAGATCCTTCCAAGCGTGATAGATGGATCGACAAGCTGCTTTCTTGCAGTGACTATGCAGACACCTTCGCCAATAAATGGTCTGCGCTCCTGAAGAACAAACGCGACGAAGAGCAAATGGAGCTATCACGAGTCGGCACTTATGCCTTCCATGGCTGGATTCGTCAGATGATTCAAGAGAATCGCCCCTACGATGAATTTGTGCGCAGCATTCTCACAGCATCAGGTGAGGCAAGCGAAAATCCCGCTGTTCTTTGGTACCGTGGCGTGAAGGATGCCCATTCACAAGTCGAGGATGTTGCGCAACTCTTTATGGGCCAAAGAATCCAATGCGCAAAATGTCACCACCATCCATTTGAGAAATGGAGTCAGGCGGATTATTACCGTTTCTCAGCATTCTTCTCGCAGATTGGTCGCAAGCAAGGCGTTATCGCATCTGAGGATAGAATTTTTCATAAAATGGGAGTGGCAACCGCTGTTCATCCAAAAACAGGTGAAAAGCTCTTGCCGAGTGGACTCGGAGGAAAGCTTCTCGAAATCCTGCCAGAACAGGATCCCCGCCAAAGTTTGGTCGATTGGATAACTTCTTCAGATAATCCATTTTTTGCTCGCTCGTTGGTGAATCGTTATTGGAAGCACTTCTTTGGGCGCGGTTTGGTCGATCCCGAAGATGATATGCGAGAGACGAATCCTCCAACAAATCCTGCTTTGCTTAAGGCATTGACGGAACATTTTGTAAAACACGGCTATGATATAAAGCAATTAATTCGCACTATTTGCCAATCGACGACATACCAACTTAGTTCGCAACCAAATGCTTACAACGCAGAAGATCGACAAAATTTTTCTCGTTACTATCCTCGTCGTTTGATGGCCGAGGTACTGCTCGATTCAATCGACGTAATGACCATTTCCCCTAGTCGCTTTCAGGGAATGCCGGCCCAAACGCGAGCTGTACAACTCCCTGATGCGAGTTTTCCATCTTATTTTCTCACCGTTTTTGGTCGACCCAAGGGGGAAAGCGCCTGTGAGTGCGAGCGAGGAAACGGCGCCAATCTCGCGCAAGGTTTGCACTTGATTAATTCTTTAGAGCTGCGCGACAAGATCGCGTTTGGAAAAGGACGCGCCGTGCGATTGACGGAAGAGAAAGATCGCCCATTACCAGAAAAGGTTCGCGAGCTTTACATGACTGCTTTTTCACGCCTGCCAACAGAACAAGAGTTGGCATTATTCATTAACTACATATCACAGAATTCTGAGAATAATCTCGCCAACAGTCAGCAGGCGTTTGAAGATGTTGTCTGGAGTCTGCTAAACACCAAAGAGTTTTTATTTAATCACTAACATTACTTCAACTTGCTTTGATGAATGACTGCTTAAGACATGTACGCTGTCGGCTTTATCAAAAAAACCTTTGTGTCCGGTGGCGCTTAGGAACACTCCTAGTATGTTTGGCGTTGTCTCCGTCGAAAGTTGCTTTAGCGGAGTTACCCCAGCCACGCCTCTATACAATTTATCCGAGCGGTGGCCAGCATGGAACACAGTTCGAGGTATCAATTGAAGGCAACGATTTGGACGAAGCCGATCAACTGATGTTTACCCACCCAGGTATTACGGCAACACCAAAACTCATTACACCGCTCTCGTTCGAAAAAGAATCGCGAGTGCAGAAGAACCAATTTGTTGTCACCATTGCCAAGGATGTTCCCTGTGGCAGCTATGAAGCACGCGTCAACGCTCGTTTCGGGCTTTCGACTCCGCGAATCTTTGAAGTCGGCGATTTGCCGGAAGTGTTAGAGCAAGTTGATAACCACGCGATCGACCGTGCAAAGCCGCTCCCGATTAACTCGGTGCTTAACGCCCGCGTTGATGCCGACAATTTTGATGTTTTTAAGTTCATTGCCAAGGCTGGTCAACGACTGAGCGTGCGCTGCAGCGCACGCAGGGAGCGGACGACCGCGAGGTGGCTGGCCGC
>CAZIGP010000411.1:0-4892 GCA_964538425.1 uncultured Pirellulales bacterium
TCGAACAACTCCAAGAATTCCCCATCGCCAAACACGACGACGGCCCCGACGCCCTGGAAATGGCCCTCCGCCTCGCCGAAGGCCTCATACAACCCGCGCCCAACGACGGCCTAGGAAACCGTTTAATTTAAGAAGAAAGGATTCACGAAAATCGAACATCCAGCATCTAGTATCTAGCATCCAGGATCGAGGATCGAGCATCCAGCATCACTTACCTGGTGGCATAAGAGTTGCATAATTTGTTTCCACGTTGATTTCCATCCTTATTGAAGAGGTGATTTATGGCTAAGAAAGCAGCCAAGAAAAAAGCGACTGCCAGAAAGCCGCTGAAGAAGTTAGTGAAAAAGATTCAAACCGCCCGCGCGAACATGATGGAGAATCGTGCCGAACGGTTGGAGAATCGTTCGAAGAGCCTCAAGAAACGAGCGACAAAAGTTCGCGCCCGCGCAAAAAGTTAAAGGAGAAAGACGAAACAGCAGCAAATCATTTTCAAATTCAAACGGGCACTTTCACAACACTGTTTTGCAAATGATACGAGGACGAGAATTTGGCTAGTCGCTCTTGATGAAGTGCAAATTTGGCAGACAGCGGCAAACCTTTGAGCTTGATGGGACTGCTTAAATCGATGCGACGTTGATCCAATCCGCTGTTACTAACATAAGTAGCGACGAGCAAAATGCGTGGCTTCGTCATGCTTCGCCCGCCGCGATGAAAACCGGTGGAGTCGCACAACACAACGGTTCCTGCCGGGCCATTGCAAACGATTTGAGCTTCAGTCGGAATGACTTTTTCAAGTTCACCCGATTTGGGATACGACCCAAGCGGCGGCTTCGCAGGAAAAACATTTGCGTACGCGCCGTTAGGCTGCGTGCCCCGGATGTAGTTAAATGGTCCCATCATTTCATCGACGGGTTCGACATAACAAAACAGTTTCAGTTGACGCTGGTCTTCGTGATCGCGATGCCAGCACTCGGAATCGATCGGTGGTTCGTCTTCACCTACAGGTAAGTTGTACCATAAGTTGGCGTAACCTAAGCGGCTGTATTGACCGAGGTAATGATTAACGATTGCAAGCAAACACGGATGCAAGAGCAAATCGGCAAACGAATCGGGCAGAGTAATCTGCGTTCCATAACCGAGGCCGCGGATGACATACCACTTCGAAGTTTTTTCCGCACGACGTTGTTCGATTTGTTTCCGCAAGTCGGGATTTGCCAGTATTTGTTGTGCTTCGGTTTGAATTTTGTGAAGCAATTGATCGTCGCCTGTAATTTTTACGAGCGATGTCAGACTAATGCCCTGCCCGCGCACTTCAGCCAGGCAGCGGCTTTGTTCTGCGTTTAAAGCAGGAGGGTTTTTAGCAAACGATTTGGTCATCGAGGCATTGGCGATCATCCTCCATTGCGGAGTCCATCGCAAACGATAATAAGTACGTGCCAACACCGACATCGGCCACACTCGAACCGCCGCTGCTCGGAGGAATTGACGAGGGGACTTCGCTCGGGTCCTAGCCAGAAGCAGATGAGCCATACGTAAAATATCCATCGATTTGCATGAGGCCCTGAAGAGATCGTGGCCGGCTGCCACCGGAACACGAATGGAGCAAGAAGCGAAGCATTTTTAATGCCGCGCTCGAATAGCGATTGTCAGCGCAGCACTATGCTCTTTTGAAAACATCTTTCAGCGCAAGCAGAGAAAGCGATGATCTCGAATCGCTCAAGATGATCCAGAATCGACCGGCAGTAACGACAATGACGATGAACACCACATCAACAAAACGTGCTAGCGGCGTTTCGGATTGCGATTGGCAATTTTGTCTCGCAATTGAGCGGCCAGTTCGTATTGCTCGGCGGCAACGGCGTCTGCCAATTGCTCGTCAAGCGTACGCCCAACTTGATAGTGATTGCGCAGCGAGTCTTGAAGTTCGACGAGGCGTTTGACCAGTTCGTCTTCTTCAAAGCGTTCGCCGGCATCGTATTCCTCAAACAAGGTGCGAAATTTATCGAGACCAAGGTTAATTTCACTGATGGCAGCTTCGGCGCCTTGATCTTCAAGCACAGCCAGTGAAGCGGCTTGCACGCGATGGAAAAGCACGAAAGGGCGGTATTGCTCGTGAGAAAGCGTCCACTCTTCATTAGGAGAATGTTGTTTCACAAAATCCATGAACGCGAGGGTGTGATCGGCATCCTTAGCAGCTTTACGGAAGCGACGTAATGCCAGCCAACAAATACGCCGGTGATAGAATTGCACGAATTCGCGGTCAGCTTCGTTACACTGTTCGGCAGTCATGACGAAATCATCGCCATCATGAATCACGAGCGATAACAAGTAATCAAAATACGTTTGGGCTCCTTGAGGGCGAGCACCATCCGGTCGGCCATCGACTTCCAATTGCAGTACCCCCAGATCGACCCGCATCTGTAACACTTCACGGCCATCGGCGGCCTTAATAAGACGAGCCATGACATCGCCAGGCTGATAAGGCCAATCTGCTAGCAGTTCGTCGATGTCCTTGTCTTTTTGTTTGGCCATGCAGCAAAAATAACTAAAAAGTAATGAAACAAAGCAAAAGGAGGGGTGTGAATCTATAACGATTATAGCAATCGCATATGCCTGATTGCAGGAGGAGGAATCCATCCATGGCCGCAGGCTTTAGCTATTTTTACAGCTTCGCGCGAAACTTTGCGGGCTGTAGCGATCGTGTCGGTTACTAGGCACATTCTGGGTTTTAACGCTCATGCCGACGAAAACTGTTGTATCGAACGATGGGGTTATTCTGCGTATGCCGATTGTCCGGCGAATGGCAACGTTTGCTTCGCCAAGCGAGCGCAACCCATCGGTATTACTCTGGTTATTGACGAACTCACTGTGCCAACTACTTACCGGAATCTAGCGATTGCCGTTTGCTTGATAGCATGGGTTAGTGGCAATCGCTTGTTATGGGGGCAAACTGGATCGCTTGCAGAACCTTCTGCGGTTGCGGGTAACTCGACGGTCGACATTCAAGCCATTTTGCGGCGCATGGAACAGCAAGAGGCGGAGATTCGTCAGCTTCGCGAACGTCTAGGTACGCTGCAAGACGAGATTCACATGCTGCCGCCTGTGACCCAGGCTTCGACGATCGATTCTCTGCCAGTGCCAAGTGCGCTGCCGGCCAGCACAGGAGGCAGCCCAGCAGTCTTCGAATTGCAAGAGCGACTGACATCACTGGAAAAACGCTTGGATGACCAAGCCGCTCAACAAAAGAAACAATTTGAGGGAGCGATAAAAGGCTATGAGGTGGGAACCGATCTTTCGATGTCGGCCAGTTGGAAAAACGGTGTGGAGTTTACATCGAAGAATAAAGATTTTCGTATGCACGTCGGCGGCCGCACGCAGTATGACATCAGTGCGTTTGACAACGACGCGGCATTAACTGTTTCGCCAGCCGTGGGTGGTATTGGGCCAGAACCAGATTCGACTCAGCTACGACGTGCCCGTTTACGAGTGGATGGCACAATGTACGAGAATTTTGAGTGGGTAGTGGAATACGACTTCGTAAACACCCTGGCGCCGGCGTCTCCCAACGTAGGAGCGCCTGCTGCAACGACACCCGCGATCGCCGATGCCAACATCACTTGGACCAAGTTGCCGGTTGTTGGCAACTTTCGTGTCGGCAACATGAAAGAACCGATTGGGATGGAGCACATTCAAAGTAGCCGTTGGTTGGATTTCATCGAACGATCGTTCTTGCAAGATGCGATTTTCGGTCCGTTCAACAACGGTTTTAATCCCGGCTTGATGTTCTTGAATGAATGGGGTGAAGAGCGTGGTACGTGGTGGCTTGGTGCGTTTGCGAACAACAGCAACCCTTTTGGTTATGGTATTGGCGACGATTGGTGCGTCACTGGCCGTGCGACGTGGCTGCCCTATTATGATGAACCTTCGGACGGGCGTTATTTATGGCATTGGGGCATGTCGGCTAGTATCCGCCATCCTGACGAAGATCAAGCTCGAGTACGCACTCGCGGCAACATCCGCAGCGGTCCGCCGGGATTCTTGAACCCGATTTATGCCGACACTGGTACGATGGAAGCCAGCCAGGTTGAGTTGATTGCGCTCGAAAATGCTGCAGTCATCGGGCCTTGGACGATTCAAGCGGAGTATGCCGGGATGTGGGTGGGAAGTGCCGTTCAGCCATTCGCTCCGCCTGCCGCGCGAGTCAGTCATGGCACGCCGTTTTATCACGGTGGTTATGTGCAGGTGTTGTATTTTCTGACCGGGGAACATCGGGCTTACAATCATCACTATGGCGTGTTCGATCGCGTAGTTCCGTACGAAAATGCATTTCTTGTCGATGGGGTGCGCGGCCATTGCAGTGGCTGGGGTGCGTGGCAATTGGCTGCTCGCTACTCGGCCATCGACTTGAACGATAATGGCATCAACGGCGGTATTTTAAATGCCGGTACGTTTGGCGTGAATTGGTGGCTAAACCCGAATGCTCACGTGCAATTCAATTACGACTTAACGCATCGCAGTCAGGTTAAAGAAACGCCGCCAGGCTTTATCAATGGCTTTGGGGTGCGGTTTGCTTACGACTTTTAATTTTTTTGAATCTTAGGTGTTAGACCAAAAATATCAGCGATGAAATTTCAGATCTCAAATCTCGGATTTCAAATTTGAGTTCCGGAATTGAAATCTTGCAAAGGATATTTTCACGACCGGAGGATCCCGCATGAACCGTTCTATTCTTTTGCTTGCAGCATTGGCGATTGGCATCAACGCGTTTGCCGGCAATGATTGCCAAGATTGTGCTTGCCAGCGCTGCGGTTGCCAATCGCATTGTCGCAAAGTTTGTCGTTTGGTTTGCGAGATGAAAGATGTAAAGAAGACTTGCTATACCTGCAAGTGCG
>CAZIGP010000412.1:0-4885 GCA_964538425.1 uncultured Pirellulales bacterium
ATCCTAGATCGCGCTCGATGAATTCATTCACTTCGCGGCCACGCTAGCCGACCAAAGCAATCACATTGACATCTGCTGACGTATACCGAGCCATCATGCCAAGCGTGACACTTTTGCCAACACCAGAGCCCGCAAAAATTCCGAGGCGTTGGCCTTTGCCACATGTGAGCAGAGAATCAATTGCCCGAATTCCCGTACCAAGTGGCTGATCAATTCTCGGTCGTTGCATAGCGGCAGGTGGGCGACGATTTAAATCGACTCGCTGCGTGAGAACCGGTTGTGGGCGGCCATCAATCACTCGGCCGTCGGCGTCGACAACTCGCCACAGCAGCAGGTCACCTACAGGCAGCCGTCGTGATGATCGCACCAATCGCACAAGATGACCACGGCGCACACCATACAAATTGTCGAGTGGATAGACGATCGTTTGCTCGTCGCGGAAACCAACGACTTCGCCTCGGATAACATCGTCAGTAGCTCGAATAATTTCCACAACACTACCTAATGGTGCCGGGAAATCTGCAACAGCCACCGTCATACCAGTTACGCGGACAACGCTACCTTGCACGCCGGTAGGGGTAATTTCTTCGAGTTGTTCGAGAAGATCGAGCATGGAGGCAGGGTTCAGGAGTCAGAAGTGAAGGGGTTCCTTTTAAAGGCTGGGCTTGTTTAATGCACAACTACGGGGTTCATTTGGATTTTTGCGAATTCAGATGCTATTTAATTCTGCTTCAATTCGTTGCAACTGTGTTTCAACTTGTTGGTCAATTTCTCCGTGCCGGGTTTCGATTCGGCATCCGCCAGGACTGATCGAATCGTCGGCAACAATTTCAGCTTGAGCGGCCGGCATGATTTCGTGAACAATTTGACGAGCTGATTCGCCAAGCGTTTGCACATCAGCAGAATGCATCAAAACGCGAATCTGTGGGGAAGCAACGCACATTTCCAGAGCTTCACGCACATAAGTCAATGTGATCGATGGAGAACGTTGTAGTTGACAACGCACGACGCGCTCGGCAATTTTCACTGCCAATTGCACCGTTCGGTTTTGCCATTCTTGCAGCCAGGTTTTGCGAGCGTCACAAAGCTGATTGATCGCTGAAGTGATGGCGGGCAACAGCGTTTGCAACTGTGTTTGAATTTCTTGTCGAGCATTTGCCTGGGCATCTGTCTGGCCAGCTTGTTCGGCGTGCCGACGAATTTCGCGAGCTTCCGCTTGCGCTTCCGCAATAATTACAACCGCTTCTGCTTTTGCCTCATCGAGAATGCGGCGTGCATCGTTAGCGACATCCTCGAACCGATAAATTACCGGTTCGGCAGGCAAGGTGGCTTTGGATTTGAGAATTGTCGCCATTCGTTAAGCAACCGCTGTTAAGTGAATCGGTGGGCCACCGTGTAGCCGCCCGTCGGCGGAAAGCTGACTTGCCAGGTCGGCCAGCGATGCTTGAGCAGCCTCAATATCGGCCAGCCGCGTGGGGCCAAGCTCGATAATACCGCGGGCAAAGCGTTGGGATTCGTCTGCTGGTAAACACTCGACCAGTTCTTGGACTAGTTCGGCATCTGCACCGGCAAATGCCAATACGGCAGTTTCGGGTGGTGCAGAACGCACGACTCGCAACAATCCGTCCACATCAAGCCTGCAGACATCATCAAACGTAAATTGTGATGTGAAAGCAGCCGGCGGTTTTAATTTTCCGGCAAGAGGACGATCGTGTCGGGCAAGATTCAAAAGTATTTGACGGCGAGCGGCTTCATCGGCCGAGTTCAAAATCGTCGAAACGGTTGCTAAGCCTGATGTCTGATTGGAAACCGGTTTTATTTTATGAATTCGTGTCATTACGAGTTGCTCAATTTCGTCGAGGACCTCTCGGTTCACTTGCTCTAATCCAGTCAGACGACGAATAACTTCAGCTTGTATTACCGAGGGAAGTCGAGCTAAGACATCTCCTGCGTAATGAGCGGGTAAATTAGCCACGACCAAACTTATGATTTGTGGTGGCTCGGCTTCGAGCACGCTCGCTAGTGTTCCGACATCTACCATTCGTAAAGACTGTAGCGGCACGCTGGCAAAATCACGATTCGAATGTGAGGAAAACGAAGAGAAATCGGCCGATTCGTTGTTTTCATGTTGAAATTCCGAGTTTGTCAATCGCTCGGCTAATTCGTCAGTGAGCTCTAATCCAGGTGGATTGACCTCCGGGGCTAACGAACCCAAGCGAAGAAATTCTTCGACGATCGCTTGTTGTTCATCTGGATTGACGTCTGAAAGTTCCAGAACTTCCTCACGAATTGCTTTAGCGACGTCATCGGGCATTTCAGCTAGTAGTAAATCGGCTGTCTCGGTATCCAGAGCCGAGATTAAGATAGCTGCTTTGCGATAGGAAGAACTGTCGCTCATGTTTTTCAATTTGTCGAGCCAATCCAGCTGCGCAGTACGCTTGCAGCAGCGTTGGGGTTATCTCGCACGATCTCGCTAAGCTCGTCGTGGGATGTCGAAGCTTGTAGGCTTGGGCGACTACGCGTGCGTGAATAAACCGGCGATCGAGGCACTTCGTGGGGTTCGTCGATTTCGTGGCGATTTGATGGCTCTGGCTCGTGCGGATTTATACGCGTAGCGGAATGCACAATAGATCGCAGCATTAACAGGCCGAGGAGGCACGACACCGCTGCAACTACTAAGGCACTATGATCTTCGAGCCAATTGACGATTTGCTCGGTATGAGTTAGCTGAGCGATTTCCGGTGGCGGCGCAGTAGAAAATACCGTTACCGTGACGGAGTTGAGTTGACTTTGTTCATTTTCCGAAGTGGGTAGGACTTGCAAAACATGCTGTTTCAGATCGCCTCGAATTTCGTCTTCCATCTTAGCAATCTCGGCGGATTCGGGTTTTCTAATTTCACGATTGTTACTTCGCAGTTGCCATTGCTGCTCAAAATAGTTGCGCGGGACAGCTACAGAGACCGTAACTCGTTTTGGTGTCAATCCGGCCCGTTTGATGTGTCTAGTTTCGTATCCGTTTGCATCTTTAAGATCGATTGCCGCTGGGGAGTTTGCAGAGCCGAGTTCAAAACGTCGAATTTTTTCTAACTTTGCCGGAGCGTGTGGATGATCTTGTTCCTGGGAGCTGTCATTTAATTTTGTTTTCGCGTCGATTTTTACTAATTGAGCTGAATCTTCGACTTCAGCATGCAACTCGACATTTACAGTTACCACTGCTCCAGACACAAAGCTAAGCGCAGTTTGAATTTTTTCTTTATAGAGACGCTCATACTCGTGCTGAGTTGAAGCATAGAGCTCGTAGCCCGGCGTTTGTGAATTTTCTGCCGTGCCGGCCGGATAAGTCGCGCCTTGCACATCGACCAGGGTAACTTCTTGCGGTGCTGCTCCAATCGGCGGGCCAACAACATGGCGAATACGCTGCACTTGCTCTGGGGTTAAGGCAGTGCTACCGCGCGATTTGACCGTAACACAGGGCCGGACTTCGCGTTTGTTGTGTGGAAACGAAGGTGGTTGAACGTCGTACATAACGGTGGCCCATTCGACGCCGTTCATGCGACTGACAAGTTGAGATAGCTCTTCTTGCATCGCAAACTTCATCTTCTCTTCTTGTTGTTTCTTGCTACTGAAAGGGCTGTTCGATTCGAGCATTTTACGCAGCGTATCGCCGAAGTTGCGCGGCAAAGCTTCCGCATCGGCCAATGCACCAAGGTATTGCGATTGCTGGCCGCGTGGCACGCGAATGCGTTCTCCTTCAATCGTGGCCTCGTTTAAGCCGGCTTTGGCAAAGGCTGCTTGCATCGAGATGATTTGGTGAGGCGGAACGGAAACATCGCCGAACAAATACACGCGATCTCCAGAAATGCCAACATTCAGCAAATAGGCAGCGCTAATAACAATCAACGCCAACACGAGCGCGACAACCATTCGCGTTTGCAGCGTCATGGTGCGAGTGAGCGCAATCAGATGAGTTATTGATTTTTGGAAACTGTTCATCAATTATGCCGCGGCTTCCAACGCGCGGTGTGGAATGCGGATTGTTCTTGCGGTACCACCATCCGGGCAGTTCCGGGCAGTGATTTCGCCGCCATGAGCTGCTGCTAAGCGGTGAGCAAGCGCTACTTCGCCGCCGTGAATTTTGCTGACGCTGGCTGCCGATGGTTCGATCATACTGGTACGAAAGGCTTCACTGTCTGCTCGGCCACTATCGGCAATTTCCAGTTCCAATCCGCTAGGGCCAACGTGTGAAGTGACAAAAAGTTCGCCTCCTTCAGGCATTGCATCGAGCGCATGCAGTGTTAGGCCTAGCACGCAGCGGCGGAGCATTTCACCGTCAGCCCACGCCACGTGAGCAGGCGGCACATCGATTTCGGCACGAATGATTTGACTTTCAAGCCGTGATGACAATGCTTCGAGCACCTCATTGATGAGTGGGCGAACTTCAACCCGCTTCCAGTGAACTGGACGCAAAGCGGAACGAAATTGCAACAAATCGACAGGCGCTTGCTTCTCACCAGGGGCTACATAAATACGTGGATAATTCATGGGCAAAACTAACGTCAATCAAAATGACAGCACGAGAGCGCAGGCGAACGGTTTGCCAGCGCAAAAAGAGGGGCGGGTTTGTACCCGAATAAGGCGAACGCTGTCAATGCGGCGTTCTAAAATCGCGGCTGAAGAGGGCGCTCAAAGAATCAAAGCTAATTCACACCCGATTGTTGTTCGTCTGCTTGCCCCACAGTTTGAATAGGTTGGGCAATTTGTTCCATGATCCAGCGGTCGACATCTGCTAGCATCATGGGAGAGAGGCCATCTCCACCAGGGTACTCTCGCAAAGTCAACGACATGCCAGCAGTATGAAGCAATCGCAAGTTTTCGCAAACCTTTT
>CAZIGP010000413.1:0-555 GCA_964538425.1 uncultured Pirellulales bacterium
GAGCCGCAGCAGAAAAAACACCGGGCCGATCTTTCCAGGCCAGCATCGTGTTCAGGCCTGCCTGGGAATAAAGATCGTTGCCGTTCACCGATTCATTCCTTTGCACCAGTGCCATCAATGTGAGCGGATGCGAACGAACCCATTGCTTGCCAAAATCTTGTGGATGCTCTGCGGCAGTCGATGGGAGATGAAATAACAACAACACCCAAGGAGAATACAAGAACGTTCGAATCTGAGGTTTAATATTACAAAAAAACATTTATTGAAGATTTCTGGATAAACTTAGGAAACAAATACAAAAGGTTAGCTCAATGCCTAAAACAATAATTCCGAAGAAAGCGACGTCTTCCAAGCAGTGGCACACACATCGAAATTAAGCATATCGTTGCAGGTTCGGGGACGGCCGTTAACGAGACGTCACCCCATAACACATGCGATCCTAATACACTTGTCAACCCGAACATCGCTTTGTTTTCAAATCCACCAGCCCCGGAACCTTTGGAGATCATGCCAGTGCCGTACAATTGACCGTCTACCAAGAAATCAAAATTTCCA
>CAZIGP010000413.1:565-4883 GCA_964538425.1 uncultured Pirellulales bacterium
CAACAAGTTCAATCGTATGAAAACTATCCGCCGAATTCATGCCTAAGTTAATAGGAAGAATTCCTTGCTGACCAAGAAGCTGGATTTGCAATTGGTTTCCATTGACGCGATTGATTCGAATCCCATTCATATTTCCGAAGTTTTCATTCACTGACCAAGCACTCGGAGCGTTGGCTGCTGTGACAGACCAGAATGCTTCTCCTCCGCCAGCCAGCACTTTAAAAGTTGTGGTAAACTTCCAGCCTTGATCATACATTGCGTCAAAGTTCTGATCGTTCAAGGGCTGTTGGTAGCTTGGCACAATGGAAGAGCTTGCGTTGATTTCCCATACCCGCATGCCGCTCTCAAGGGCACCAGCCAAAATGACATTAGGAGGATTTGACGAGGCACCATATTCAGTCCACCCTTGAGTGCTAGGGTGAGGTACGTCCGTCGGCGCTGATATCGTAGGTTGATATCGCGCTATTGCGGCCGTTGGTCGACTCTGTAAATCTAAAAATGCGTCCGCATAACGTTCACCAATGGCCAGCTTTGCAGATTTTGTAAAATGAAATTGATTTGTAGGGTTAAGGTCGCGAGTTTGAATAAATGTGATGTCGCTACGAGCATCTGCCAATGATCGCTGTTGATTGGTTGTGACCGCGCGAAGTGGTTCTATCGCCAGTGTACTATTTGCAATTTCCCCTACAACAGTTTTCATCTCACTGGCGGCATTCCCAAAATTTGCATTAACGTTTTGGCGTAGATTACTAATCAAATCGTTTAAACGCACATCTGCAATTGATGCTTCTGCTGAATTATTCGATTCTCCCTGGAGGTACAAAAATCCTTTAACCTTGATTTGGTACCCAGCATTGATGGCAGCCGTGAGGGCAGAATTCACGGTATTTCGCAGGTGCCCCCACAGTTGGCCTGCGTTGTTATTCGCATCAAAAGTTGATTTGTCCCAGAGTGAATTCCCGCCGCCACCGCGGCTGGCTTTGATTACCATAATATTCGACTCACCTGCCGCGGCCATCGTTCTTGCAAAACCAATTTCAGGCCCCCAGAATGCCGGATTGGTAATGCCGTCTCCTTGTTGCATCTGCAGCGATTTAATTACCCCTCCCGACGTGCCATATAAATTAGGAGGATAAACGGTGTGCTCGCCGTTGACATTGGCCCAAAAGAATTTCGTGTTGACGTCGGAAGCATTCGCACCAGGAGCATAATTAGCTCCATCCTCATCAGTTGCTCCCAGGGAGTTGCTTTGCCCTGTGAGTATATAGACATTTAGCTCCACTCCTCGCGCAGACAACGGCAACCAAAAGACTGTAAAAACAGCGACTCGAACCCATGGCGACATAATGTTCTGCCTATAAAAATCTGTTCCGAGATATTTTCGGTTAATAACTTAAAGCCATGCCACCGCCCCAAAAAGAAGAATAGGCCACGGGTGATAACTCACCCGTGGCTTCGGGTATTGCAACAACAATCTATGGCGGTTGCCGCCAGTAATTATACAGCTTTATATTTTGGCATTATCATGCTTACGACGACGGTACATAAGCACTGAGCCGATAGTTAATCCTGTAACCATAAGAACATATGAACCTGGTTCCGGTGTATCATAAATCAAATGCACACGACCACTGATCTGAATGCCATCGCCGATTCGGAGGTCGTTCCCGGTGCCTGGTAGAAAGTCGAACGTGCGAGTAAAGCTGCTATTAAGAGATCCCAAAGCCGTGTCGTAATCGGATGGATCCCAAACTAGCTGCGTGTAGGTTGACGCTGAGTTTAGTAACGTAACAGTACTTGCAAGATTCAGATTAATTGATGTCGATGTTTGAGCATGGCTAGGAGTTACCTCATCCCATGCCAAGGTGGTCGGGCCGCCGTTTCCTGCTCTTGCGGCATAAATGCTCAAATTGGTGATTTCTAGCATCAGACGATAATTTGGAATCGGGGCTGCGTCAATTGGAGCGGAGCCGTTATAGCTCGCGGAAATCGGAAGCAAAAAGCCTCCTGTGGCGGAACCGAATGGATCGGAGAGGGATCCTACACGGTTAATATCGTCTCCTCCACCGTCAGCTAAAGTAGCACCAAAAAAAGTAGGGCCAGTTCCCGATTGAACTTGTCCAGTTGGCGCTGGTGAAAACGTAAAGTCACCAATCGTTGTAACACTGCCTGGGTTTTCATTTAGCGTCCATGTACTGCCTGCAACCACTTTTTCCGTTGAACCATATGCAAAACTAAAGTCCGCGCTAGTAATTGTCGACGTTGCCGCCTGCACCGTGTTGACGTGAAACGTTACTGTTCCTAAAAAGCATGCCAATGCGGCCAATCCGAATCGAAGTGTTGGTTTTCTCATAGATAAATACCTCGCAGTAAAAAGAAGACTTAATCGTACGCCTTGTTGATCAGATACATTCCGATCTCGTACTGTTTTATCTCCAAAAATCAACTCGCCCCTTTTCTCTGTACTTTGCTCTCCTTCCTCAAGCCTTTGATCTGTTTCTCATTGCAGCACTCAATTGTTACTTTCTGTGCATCATAGTCCTCCCAGAATGATGATGGATAATCAGCGTGCGCTCTCCCCTTGTGAAATCAAATTAATTTGAAAATGGTTTTCTGCTCCTTCTCGAACTTCGAACGTAAGTCCACTGGTCACTGAGTTTTCGTACTTTGTTGGGATCAATGATCGTCCTGGTGGCGTAATTTGATCGCTAACCGGTGAAGATGGCTCGGGTCCCTTCTCACGGGCCATGACAGTAACTCGGTGTTTTCCGACAGTAGCTCCGTCACCAGTACTAAATGTTCCCAAAGTAAATATTCCATCTACGTTAGTCTTACCAGTTGCTGAACGACCTTGATCCGGTGTAAATGTCACAAACGCATCAGCAAGCGGCTTGCCGTTTAGCTGCAGCACGCCCTCGACTGGTACTGTTGATTGGCTTTCACTACTACTGCAACCACAAATTGTGATCAATAAAAATATGTATAAAAAAATAGTCCTACTGAAATAATCGTTTAGCACGATGCCCCAACCAACACTCGGTTGTTTTGGCGGAATACACATCTGTAATCCAACCTATTCTTGTAAAAACAAATATTTGTTGACGTACCCAAAATCGTTGGGCAATTAGTCTGTTGCTCCGCTTTCGCCGCTGTTGCGGGTAGCAAAAGCTTGAAGTGTTTTCAAAGCGATTGTGTCTCGCAGATATTGCACCGACCCATCGACGAGCAGGAAATGTACGCCTCCTCCTGGATGCATACTCCCAAAGCTATAGTCATTTATTTTGGCGCCGTTATATAGGCTGACAGAATTCAGCGGGTAAACCATATTGCGGCAACAATAGCAGCCAGAGTTATCTCTTGGCTGAGTGCCACTGCTTGTGCTGCGTACCCAAGGAATATTTAGTCCCGTATCCCACGACATCTCACCCAGGGCATAGGTTTTACTGGTACCGTCAGAGACTTTTGCAATTTTCAGTGGGTTATCCATTATCAGTGCACCCGTGTCAGCATATCCACCATAGCCAAAGGGATCACTCACGTTGTAATCTGACCCGCCCCAAAGATTTGCCCCTTTTGCGCCTAACACAGGGTTGTAATGTTGAAAGTAACGAATTGTTGTGCCTGAACCGTCAGACTCTGAAAATCCGGTAGGACATAAATACGCTGCAATTCGCATGCTTTCCAAAACGGGGTTGTTAAAATACGCATCGAACGTCGGTAACTGCGTGTAGACCGCCGTTTCTTCTAAATAGGGTAAGAGTAATGCGTGCACCGACATTCCTTGAGGCGGACCCGTATAGGCAGTGCCCGCAACATTTTTCCAGCCCGCCGGCGGCAATGTTTTTTTAGCGCTGACATGATTGTGAATTGCCAAACCAATCTGCTTCAAATTATTGGAACACTTTGTCCGACGAGCAGCTTCCCGTGCTGCCTGCACTGCCGGCAAAAGCAGTGCGATCAAAATGCCAATAATTGCAATGACAACAAGCAGTTCAACAAGTGTGAACGCCGATTGGTAAAATCTCTTACCTTGCAATCGCAAATATCGATTGGTCGGGAATTTTAAAGAGCTTTGCAGCTTAACTGAGACAGACATAAAAGCCTCCGTTAAGAAAATAGTGTCCATCGATTCTGCTTCTTCAATGCTTCAATTTTCAAACTGTCGAGCATGTTAACGACTGTTTTCAGACCGAGGGCCAGAAAGCGATTTACCGGGAATAAATTCTAAAGGCATCACTTTTTGATAAGCCTTTCCCCAGATAGTGCGATCAACTTGTAGCTGCCCCAACAGTCGTGCCGCTTCTCGCCCCAACTCAAC
>CAZIGP010000414.1:0-852 GCA_964538425.1 uncultured Pirellulales bacterium
CAAATCGCACATGCCCTACAGCTTTTCCCAAGGATTTCGGCTGCAAAGGATCGGCAACTTCTAGAGGAGCGTCGAGGATTTCAAATACCCGTTCTGCCCCAGTAAGACTGGACTGAATGCTGTTTGCAATATTGGTAACCTGTCCTACTTGATTGGCAAACTGATGCAACAAGTTGACAAACACAAACAATCCTGCCCCTAGCGGCAGCTGGCCTTGTACAACCAGGTAACCACCGTAGCCGAGAAGTACAATCATGTTGAGCTGAGTGAGAAATCCCATTGCTGGTTGAAATACACTTAATTGCCAAAAGATTTTTTCCTTCTGAGTCATTACCTCCCGGTTAGCAATTGTAAATTTTTCGATCTCTGCTTGCTGCCGGCCGAAGCCTTTGATGACCTGAATGCCTTGTACGCTTTCTGACAATGTGAGAATCAACCGGTCGACCAGTTCGCTATTTCGCAAGTATTCTGGCCGTACTGTCCGGGAAAAAATGATGGCCCCCAACCACAGTAATGGGGAACTTGCGAGGCAAGCAATTGTTAAAGGCACATGCAACGACAGCATATAGCCGATATATAAACCGAGTGACAACAAAACAATCAAAACTTGCAGCACAACGCCATCAATAAATTGCCGCACGGCCTGCACATCGCCAGCGACACGATTAATGATCGAACCACTCTGGTTGGTATCGAAGAATCGAAAGCTCAACCGTTGCAATTTGTCGTATACATCTCGGCGTAATTGAATAACAATGCGCTGCGCTAAATCCGAAAGGGTCACTGCTCCCCAGTAACGCAGCCCGGCATGAATTACTGCCAGCAGCAAAATAGCGCTGGCAATTAGTGCCA
>CAZIGP010000414.1:862-2862 GCA_964538425.1 uncultured Pirellulales bacterium
CACTACTGTAAGCGGAGCCCAATGAGTTGGCGGCTGCCAACCTAGCGGCCAACTTGGTGGAGCACTTGTATCGGCTGTCACTTGATGGCGAATGTAATCAATTCCCAGGCCTGTTAAGCCTAGTTCGAAAATCGCAAGGATTACCAAGCCCATCTGTTGGGACAGTACCACAAGACAGCCGATGCGATGACACCAACCGAGGCCAAGCAATCGGTGGATCAATGTCCAATTCGAAGGAAGATCGGTCGCAGGTTCGTTCAAGGTGGGAAGCTTGCAAGGGCAGGGAAAAACAAGCGACTTGGTGAGTTCTGTCAGTCGCCAAAGCTAACACTGATATTGTTACCGTTTAAAGAGAAAAAGTCACGGCCAATTATCAGGCATGTAAGAAGAAACGCTGATTTTGCCTAACACATTTCTTCGAGGAATCCCGCTAAAGATTTATCTGGCTGGGAATTTTCTCGCTGAATAACAGCGCCAAAATAATCGCTGCCAGTGCAATGCGATAGACAACAAACACCCGAGTGGTTCGGGTTCGCAAATAACCTAACAAAAACGCAATCGCAAAATAACCGACAACACAGGAAACAGCGGTGGCGACGACCAAGTTCAAAGTATCATCTTTCGTTTTTGTCAATTCAGGCCAGGCGTCGATCAATTTAAACACACCAGCGGCAAAGATCGCTGGTAAAGACAATAAAAATGAAAACTTGGCAGCCGTAGGGCGACTAAAATTTCGAAATAGCCCTGCGGTAATAGTAATTGCTGAACGCGATACTCCCGGAATTAGCGCTAATGCTTGAGCCATGCCAATCCATACTGAATCACGCCAAGTAACGTTACCAATTTCTTTTTGTAAGACATGCGCTCGCAAACGCTGCGTCATTAACCTTTCGGCCGCTTCCATGGCTAAAGCCACAATGATAAGCGCCGCACTAATGATGTAGAGCGAACGAAGCGTCGATTCGATATGGCTTTTGAACAATAAGCCGCAAATAACAATTGGCACGGTGCCAACGGCAATCATCCAGCCTAGGCGTGCCTCGGGTGTGCTAAGAGGTTTGCGTTGCCACAAACCTATCAGAACGGCACGGACGATCTGCAATACATCGGTACGGAAGTATGCTAATACAGCGACAAGCGTGCCAATTTGGATGACAGCCGTAAACGCTGCTCCAGGATCTTTCCAACCGAAGAGAGCCGGTATGATGGCTAAGTGCGCGGTGCTGCTGATCGGCAAGAACTCGGTCAGCCCTTGAACAATGCCCAGGATGATGGCTTCGATTAACGACATCTTCCTAACGGCAGGTAAATGAAAGGTCTACTCTTCTAAAAGCTTGGACCTTCTTCGACGGCTCCCGGAGCTACAGTTTCAACTGGCCCAGGCAATAAAGCTTCCACTTGGGTTGGCGTTGTTTCCACTGGAGTTGCAGACTCGGTAATTACGGGCGATTCGACAACTGTCGCCGACATTGGCGGAGCTACTGGAGCGTATGCCGGCGCGGCCATTGCAGGAGCTGGTGCTACCATCGGTTGAGCGGCCACAGATGGCGAAAAAAACGTTTGCTGTTTCCACACTTCGACGCGACGAAGCGACTGGCAGCCCGTGGCAGCAAAGATCAGTATAATCGGTATAATTAGCAACTTACGCATTGTCGCTTAGCTCCAAGGTTGCATTCCACAGGTTGAAAACGCGGCCAAATGGCATCACGTTGCGGACAGGCAACCATAGCTCACTTGCGGTGATGTGCAAACGCAACATCACCATAATGCGTAAGTATCGATTCTTTAACTACTTAGGCTTGCGCGACAGCCTTGGCAGAATCAGAAAATCGTTGCTTAAAAGCTAAATTTAACCCTTGCGATGGCGAATTCGGGCACGCATCCGACGTTTCTTACGGCCGAGTTTCCGGCGACCTTTGCCAGTCTTCTTGCCAAGCACAGGTAAAATCCAATTCGATGTGAAAGCAATGAAATTATCGATCGACACTGTTGGTTGCGTC
>CAZIGP010000414.1:2872-4878 GCA_964538425.1 uncultured Pirellulales bacterium
TCTTTCTGGCCGCAGATTTTAGCAGGATGTTGCACGGCGACAATAGTGGCGCAAACTAGGCATGTAAAAGATTATCGCTTTTTAGTCTGGCTATCGGCAGATGAGAAGCACGATAGACGATGATTCAAACTTAAAAGCTTATACTGACACCGACTAATTTTGTTGCGGAGTCTCATTATTTCGACGGCGATTTCGTAAAATTCCGGGCCGTGGCGGGTTTTCACGCAGTTTGTCTTGGCGACGCTCAAGCAGATCGCCAAGCGTTTTCAAAACTGGTGTCAAATTGCCATCCGCCGGTAATCGAAGCCTCGGCTGCATGTCTTGAAAAGTTCCTTTCAACTCGAAAGTTAAACTCTTTTGCATCAATGCATCGCGCAACGCACCTTCCGGGAGATACGCACTGCCAATGACGGGCATTTCAATGACAACATCGAGTGTTTGATCAAATCCCACCGAGCCATGCGTGCGGACCAAACGGTCTGGCTGTAAGTCAATTAAGCCAAAGGCAAAATCTTTGTGATAAACTCTGCCCTGCTCTATCCAAAACGATACGATGTCATCCTGGGCAACTTTCAACGAAGTAGGTAATTTCATTCCTTGCAGTGCACCAGCCAACGAGTCCGTAATGGAACCTGGACTTACATCCACAGAATGCAGCGTTAAACGGCCTTCTACCTTGGCAGTGTCTGGCTTGCCAATGGGCCACACGTAATCGTTTATCTCAAGAGATACCCGGCCAGATGCTCGCGCAACGCCTGCAAATGAGGGCACAATATATTTCAGCAAATCGTTGCACATTTCAGGTGTGAGTTCCGTTTCCCGCAGCAACGACAGCTTGCTACCTTCGATGAGCGGTACACCATGTGGATTGGCAATCGCTGGAGAAAATGCAATGTTGGCATTTAGTTTGTCGAGCGCCCATGGCTGTGGAGAACTACTACCTTGCAATAAGACTTTGGCATCAACAATTTTTATCTTCACTGCTCGGTCGAGCTTTGGCGTGCCATGCAATTCTTTAATTAACCGTCCCCAGTTACTTCCGTTTTCGTCAAATTGCACAAATATTTCAGGCTGAACAACGTGGAATTCTCCAAGTTCTTTCCCCGTTAAGATATTCCAAAGCGTTGTATTGCCTGCGACTTTATCAATCGATAATGCTGGACGCTGATTTGAATCCCCTTGCAAACGCACTCCTTCGGCATAAATCGAAGAGAACCAACCTAATGACAAGTGATCGACCGACACACGTTCATTCAGGCCGCGAAATAACACACCAAACAACAGGCCACGAAACATGGGCCACGCAGCGATGGTTGGCAAGAAGGCTACAAGAAAAGTAAACACTGCCAAAGCGCCGGCCAGCCAGCGTAGCCAATAGCGACGTTTTGGGCTCATTAAAGCAGAGGCCCCCCGATTTTCGCCGGATGCCCCGACCGCAGCAGCTCC
Source organism: uncultured Pirellulales bacterium (assembly GCA_964538425.1). Classification (GTDB taxonomy): domain Bacteria; phylum Planctomycetota; class Planctomycetia; order Pirellulales; family JADZDJ01; genus JADZDJ01. The sequence goes on from CAZIGP010000414.1 coordinate 4,319, forward strand.
AGAATTTAATTCGCTCATCGCACTTTACGTTTCTAAAAGTAAATCACGAAAGCGGGCAGAACGGAATAATTGCTTTTAAGATCTAATTGTTCGGGCACTTGGCTGCGTCAAATACTCATACCAAACAAATTTAGGCCCGGTTTCAGACCTCTTATTTGCGATTTTTCCAGTCGATTTTGGATAGGGAAGCCAAAGCAAGCATGAGCGAATGCGTGCCATCGCGGCCGTGGCCTTGAGCTTTCAGGGCAACATACAGTTGATGGGCCAAGGCCAGCCCCGGCATGGAAAGATTCATTCGTTTAGATTCTTCGAGCGCAATGCCCATATCTTTTATAAAGTGCTCGACAAAGAAACCGGGATCGAAATTTCCGACCATCATTCGTGGACCGTAATTTGAGAGCGACCAACTGCCGGCGGCTCCTGAGGAAACCGATTGCATGACGGTTTCCAGATTTAAACCTGCTTTGTAACCGTAAAGTAATGCTTCACACACGCCGATCATGCCCGTGGCGATGAGAATCTGGTTCACCAATTTCGTGTGCTGCCCAGCACCAGGGCCG
>CAZIGP010000415.1:0-4864 GCA_964538425.1 uncultured Pirellulales bacterium
ATTGAATTCCCGTAGCATCAATGTCTCGGCCCATGGCGCCAACTAGCGCATCGATCTCTCGAACAATTTGCCCTTTTGCAACACCGCCGATCGCCGGGTTGCAACTCATCTGGGCAACAGTATCGCAGTTTGTGGTAAGCAGCGTCGTGCGCGCTCCCATTCGCGCTGCAGCAAGCGCAGCCTCACAGCCGGCATGGCCGGCACCAATCACAAGCACGTCATAGTCGTAAAGCGAAGACAAAGCAGATAGAGACAAAATAGAATGCGGAGTAAGGGATCAAATAAAATCCCTCTTGAGACCCGCCTTAAAAATCACGTGTCATCCACCCGTGGATCATCTGCATCGTCTACTTTAGCGTGCAGATGCAATTCCTCAGGGTGTGTGAGTTGCAAAATTTTCTTAGCATCAGCAAGCCGGCGGGGATCGTCGCCGTGAGCCAATAATAACACTTTACCAGCCTCTACCTTCTTTTGGTACTCGCCGGCTCGGTCGCGATGCACTCCCCAACCCGTAATGGCTCCAACTAAGCCGCCCACAATTGCCCCCGTCAGGGCCACTAAGGGGCCTGCCACAACTAAAACACTGACCCCCGCCGCAGAAATGACGGTCGTCCCTCCTATGGCGCCAATAAGTCCACCAATGCCAGCGCCTAAAGTTGCATCTCGCTCCGATTCGTCGCCAAGCTGAAGTGCCCGTCTTACATCAGCTTCGGCTCCCTTTACCGATCTGGCTACGAACGAAACATTTGCTTTCGGAAAGCCAGAGGCAGTCAACTTCTCAACCGCTAAGGCTGCCCGGGTACCATTCTCATAAACGGCCACGACACATTCGGTTGCCATGACATTCTCCTTTTAATGCAGGAGTTAACACTTCTATCATATGCATTAACAATGCAAATGCGATGCCGTAGTTTCGCGCTAGGTAATAGCTTTGCAAAAAATTTGCTGGCCGAATGGAACGTTATGCACGGATACTTGCAAGAGTTGCGCGATAGAGCACATGCCACTCAAACCGTCAATTTTTTGCCTGTGCTGCTGGCGTCGTTTTCAGATTTTTCTGTTCGTACTCTTTCAGGTCAACGCGGAATTGGCGCACGTCTTCGTTGTACTTAGTGGGCAGTTTAGAACTTAATGTAGGGGCTCCGTTAAACCAGCCATACGGTTCGTCAAAAATCAAATGGTATTCGACAAATACTCGCGGCGTCTTTTGATCTTTTAGTTCGGTTACTTTCACATAACCGCCAGCAGCTTCATAAGACAGCGGATCCCCTTTTACTGGATTTCCCGCGGCGTCCTTGCTTAACGATTTCCACTGGTTTGGATATTTTGCATCTTTGGCAAATTTTGGGTCAAGCTTGAATGCCACCAGCACACTTTCCTTTTCGTGCGTTTGCACTCCATATCCGGTGCCGCTAATTTCGACCATGCTAAACAGAGGGAACAAAATATGGGCGTAGCGATCTTTCAGGTTTTCTTCATCGACGATTTTTAAACCGCGTTCTTTTAATTCCTCATCGCTAAAAAATTCTGCCTCTCCCTTTTTGTCATCCTTCTTCTTTTTATCATCCTTCTCCCCCATCTTCACTTGCTGTTTCATAAACTTTTCGTCGGCAACTGTGGAAAGATTACCCTGGGCGACAAAGTATAAATCCACGTGACGCCCAACCGACGCTTTCTTGTCTTCTGTCTTTCCCCGAATATCACTCAGCTTGTATTCCCACGGGTCCGTCTTGCCGCCAGTCATAAAACCGCGACTAATATTGTTCGCAGAAACTACAGCCGCAATTGCAACTTTCTGTTGTTGGGCGGTAAGTCCATCGGCCAGCGCAGGAGCAGGCAACTTCGGCATCTCGCCATTGGTTAGTGGCACTCCTTTTTCACGCAACTCCGTGAAGGTTGCATTATCCGCCGCACAAAGAAACGACGAAAACAAAACTGCCACGCAAAAAGCAACAATAAATCGCAAATAACTCATAGATACGCTCCGTCATGTTTGAGCAAAAAACTAAGCCGTGAACAAATCACCTGCTCACCCGTTTGGCTCTCCATATCCTTGCGTTGCTGGGAGGGTGAAAGCTACTTACCAAGTTTACGAACCAGAGCGATCTGAGAACAGGCGTAACTTTGCAGTGATAGCGACATTTTACCGACCACTGCTAAAAAATCGCTGATCGATCTGCTGGCATCCACGTTGGCTATAATACTTCACCAATTCAATGCGAAGCTGTCGTGGCGAGATTTGACGGCTCTCCCAACGTGCAACAAAGTTAGCATGCAGGTTACGAAGCCGCATCGCCTCGTCTCGCTCAGTGGCAGAAACTTGTCGTTCACCAGTCTGCTGAGGCACTCCAACTAGAATTGCCTCACGAGTCGACAGATATTCGTCACTAGCGCCAACCGCAATTTCGTCCAAAGTTTCGACGACCGCTGCTGCTTTGGCCGCCGAAACTAAATCCATGTCCTCACTTACACCCACCGAAGCGGCCAGCGCTTTTGCGAGCAATGGATTATTTTTTGACGCCTCCGCGACTTTCAGTCGCAACGATTGAAAAGCGTCCGGAGACGTCTGCAAAACTTTTTGTTCCATCCCAAGAGCGAAGTGATCGTACACGGCTTCTTCCACTTCACGGCGGGCATCGTACATCGGCTCACTTCGGCCTACGATTTCAAGCTTTGGCGAAAATAGTGCTCCTGTCGGTGAAACAAATCCTTCTCCGAGCGATAAACCCAGCTTGGCCAAATTTTCTTTCGTGTGTCCGCTCGCAGTCGTTTCAGTAATCGGAAAAAAAGTTTCGCGAGATAGCCCCGTCTGCTCAGCGCATAACAACAAAAAACCGGCACAGTAGGTGTGAATTTTTTGTCCCTTTATCGCAATATCTTTTAGTTTTGAGATTCGATCGGTGCGAAAATTTAAATCAAACTCAGTAGGATTACCGATCATCTCCACAGCCGCCTCGCCCATTTTGCGGCCTACTGCGGGATCGGGATGTCGAACAAAAACGTAATGCCGCGTGCGATCCAGAAATGTTTCTACGTTAGTAGCCGGCATCGTCGCACCGCGCTCAGGTAAGTCGACAATCACCATGCGGCGCTTGCCATCACTGCCCGTTTCCAACGCCACAACACCAACATGCGTGAACAATCCTGGCGATAAATCGGTGAATAAGTTGTACGGCGATGGATTGCGCATCAATAACCAATCACCAGGACGAACTTCGAAACTGCCTAATCGGTAGGTATCGCTCTCCAAGCCTTTTTGACTACGGCCTGTAAGCCACAAGACTAATTCACCAACGCGAGCCTTTTCGGCAGCATTCCAACGCGACGGGTCGATTTGGGCGACTCGATCATGCAATTGCTTGGCTGTAATCGCGGCTTGCGGCAACGAAGCATCCTGTCCAGGCCGCGGATCCTGTGGCAAACCGAGTTCACAAATTGCTTCTGCAGCAGCCAACACGAGCGCAGGAGGCGTGTTAGCCAGAAGCAAAAATTCGGCCAGATCGTCCACCAATTCAATATTTCCACTGGCGCCGATGACCTTAATTAACTTTATTTTTTGCGCGAACGATAAGGAGGGGGGCGATTCAGGATCTCTTGCAGACGGATCGAACAACGCTGCAGCCATTTCTTGTGCGCCAATGCTGCTTTGTTTCTCGGCCAGCAGGTCGATCAATTGATCACGCGCGCTCGGTTGGCTTGCTACTCGAAACGCTGCCGCATCGATAACATCGACCAATAAGTATCGAAGGCGACCCGAAAGATCGATTAAAGCGCTGGCGGTCCGTAAATATCGTCGCAAGGCTTCGTGTCGTTGGTCATTATTCGGCAAAGCCGCGAACTCAACTCGTAACGACAAAACATTGTCAAGCTGTCGATCGATTGAAGATTTCACATCATGTAATCGGCCGACAATTGCAAGTTGCTCCTCAACAGGTCGGCCCGTTGCAATCCGATTCCACTCAAAAAACCAACTTTCAACTGCACTCGCTGCCTCTATTAATTGGTTAACCTCAAAAGTGGCATACGAACTACCCGATTGAGGAACCAATTCGTGCAGGCGTCGCAACCACGGATCTAACCCGTCAACTTCTGGCAAAGCCGTTTGCTGCGGTTGCAATTGCGATTGTCGTTGCTCAAATCGTTGAATTAACCGTTGAATGCGCGGCTGGGCCACAGCCCATGGAGGGTTTGAAAGGCAAACCACGGCACCGACCAACAGCCACCGTAATCCGCCGCGAGCCAATTCGCTTACGATCACCGACACTTGCACACCCCCTACTAAGCCTAAAAATCGTTATTTTCGGTCCAATATCTTGTAGCTTGCGGCAGGGTAGAACGCCAGTAATTTCAACCGTTTATTCAGGTTCGGTTTCGCCGGTTGACCCTATTACACCGGCTATCTACAGTGGGCAGTTGAGATATGCTAAATGGTTTCCCTTTTAGTCCCCCGCGGCTGACAAAATTCCCACCGCCCAATGCTCGCCAAACGCATTATTCCTTGCTTGGATGTCGACCGTGGCCGAGTGGTCAAAGGGACGAAATTTCTTGATTTACGAGATGCTGGGGACCCCGTCGAAGTGGCCAAGCGTTACGAGGCTGAAGGGGCCGATGAACTGGTTTTTCTCGACATTACAGCCAGTCACGAAGGCCGAGATATTATGGCCGATGTTGTCCGACGCGTGGCCGACGTCATTTTCATGCCCTTTACCGTGGGCGGCGGCATCCGCACCTTGGAAGACGCTACCCGGCTTATCAAAGCAGGGGCCGAAAAGGTGAGCATTAACTCGTCCGCGGTTCGCACACCCGAGCTAATCACCGAGATTTCCAGGAAGTTCGGCAGTTGTGCCACGGTCGTCAATATCGA
>CAZIGP010000416.1:0-1573 GCA_964538425.1 uncultured Pirellulales bacterium
TCATTTTTGCCAGCGACCATGGTGAAATGCTGGGGGATCTCGGCCGACTATCGAAGAGTATGTTCTACGAATCAGCCATCCACGTACCGCTTATTATCAAAACACCTGATGGGCCGCGCGGCCAAGTCTGTAGTTCCTTTGTTGAACTGATTGATCTGCATGCCACGATGCTTGACTTTGCCGGTGCGGAGCCATGGATCCACCAAGACAGCAAATCAGTGCGCCCGCTAATTGATGGGCGAGCTAGTACGATTCGTTCGGAGGTGTTGTCGGAAGTTCACGCGCACTATATGTTGCGAAACGATCGTTGGAAATTGGTTGTTGGCAGCGACGGATTAACACTGCAACTCTTCGATTTGAAATCCGATCCACTGGAACAAACCAATTTGTGTGGGCATCCCGATTACGATCAGCAAGATTTGGTGTGCCGCAGTCAATTACTGACGCGTTTAGCCTCTACGACATTTCGTAATTCGGATGCTGATCCCGAGTATTGTCAACATTTCCCCGCGCCCCCGCGTAAGTAATCCTATGCCATCGATTGAAGTTCTCGGCAGTGGCTTGATCTACCGCAATCCTGAACTCCAGCGCGCTGCGCGGAATGCATCTTTTCCTAGTTTGGTTCGATTTTCGAACGGAGAATTGCTGTGCGCTGTTAATATCGGCGAGTCGATGCATTCGCTCGACCGCCGATCTTACCTGTGCAGATCAACCGATGACGGCATGACGTGGAGCGAACCAGCTCAAATCTTCGAGCCGCAGATGTCTGAATATCCAGTGGACACTGAGGTGCGCATCAGCCGAATGTCGAACGATGACTTGATCGGACTCGTATGCCTGTTTAAGCGTCATCGTCAGGACGCTGGTCATAGTAATCCTGAGACCGACGGTTTTGTCGAAACACAATTTGCTATCATGCGTTCGGCAGACCGCGGATATTTTTGGTCTCAGCCGCGTTCGATTCACCCACCCATTGATTGGCAGCACTTCGAGCTTTGTTCCCCATGCGTGGTTCTCGGCGATGGACGGCTGCTGATCCCGACCTCCATCCTCAACAATTGGGAAGGAAATTGTTCGTTTGATCGTTACAAAGCGATCGCATTTATTTCTACAGATAATGGTAACACTTGGCCTCAAATTGCCGACGTCATCAACCTTTCTTCCAAGAACTTAACAGGTTGGGAGCAAAAACAAACTGTTCTCAGCGACGGCCGCATCATGGCAATGTGCTGGTGCTTTGACTTTGTTGCAAAGAAAAGCCAAAGAAATCGTTATGCCTTCTCTTTGGACCAAGGCGAGTCGTTCGGCATCGCCATTGAAAGTCCGATTCATGGGGAAACGAATACGATATTAGCATTACCAGATTGCCACATATTAAGTGTTTATCGGCGCGCGGATTGTCGTGGGTTGTGGGCCCAGCTGGCGCGAATCGAAGGAGACAACTGGAAACCTTTGACGGACCGCTCCCTATGGGGAAGCGACGTTGAATCTTATGAATGTGATTTGCACGGGTCGCAATCACTCGGCGTTTGGAAGCGGATGAGAACCCTTAGATTTGGCGGACCAACGATGG
>CAZIGP010000416.1:1583-2153 GCA_964538425.1 uncultured Pirellulales bacterium
TCAACTCCCTGGCCAGGTGGTGTTAATGGCATTTTGGGCGCAAGAAAAAGATGGTGCGTTCGTCGTCCGATGGTATCGTCTAAAATATTCATTTTAGCACTACATAACTTTACTTCAGCTGAATTGCCGATCAAGTATTCCGAATTAGAGAGCGTGATCTGAAGGAGCATAAATGAAACCGCAGTTATCACAATTCGAACTCACGGAACAAGGTTGGTCGCGCACGAATGAATGTAAGCAATTTATGGATGCCAGTCGTTCGGAAACCAGCCGTCGCAATTTTCTCGCTGGCAGTGCAATCGCGGTAACAATGGGAGTTGCAACCGATCCGGCGCTCGCTGCCGATGGCATAGATCCCGATGATTTGTTTGCTCCGCTGCAAAATGTTTTGAAGCAAAAAAAGCCAGCCATCTGGTTGTTCACTGGTGACAGCATCACACACGGCGCCAGACACACACTGGGTTGGCGCAGCTATCCTGAACATTTTGCAGAGCGTCTGCGATCGGAGTTACGACGTGTGCGTGATTTCGTGATCAACACAGGAACCAATAGTGATTCAGTTCCAGGGAT
>CAZIGP010000416.1:2163-4857 GCA_964538425.1 uncultured Pirellulales bacterium
GGGATATTAACAGATTTCAATTGGCGAATCTCACAGTTCAAGCCGGCTGTGGTATCGCTGATGTTCGGAATGAATGACTGTAATGGCGGGCGTAGCAATCGAGAATCATTTCGCAAAGCCTATATCACGCTCATTGAGAAAGTCCGGGCCATAAAGGCGTTACCCTTGCTCAATACAACTAACACGGTGCTTTCCAGCAGGGACGATCTCTTAGCATACAATGAGATTATCCGAGAGGTCGCGGTAGTCACAAGGACACCGTTTGTCGATCACTACGCTTATTGGCAGAAGGAACGACCTACTAAAGAGAAGCTTCAGACTTGGATTGAAGATGGGGCAATTCATCCGGGAGTATATGGCCATCGCGCATTAGCCAAATTGATTTTTCGTGAATTAAAAATTTTTGACGCAATGAGTCAAACATGCTGTTTGGAAACGCCATAATTGCTCAGCTTATTATGTAAACAAGGCTGGTCTCTTGCTCACTTCAAGCAGGTGAAAACCAAACCGACTGAGAAGTTTCTGTTTTTGCATGTTCTCGTTCCTCGAGGTGGTCGGGCTATCGTCTGAGCAGAATAAGATAAAACACCATCATGACTCCTAGAATCGAGATCAAGGTCAGCATCATCATTTGTGCTGCATACCGACGCGGTCTTGTTAATTCAGTGTCGGCAAGTAAGTGCAAGAAATGAACATACTCTCGCGCTGCGAATACATTTACTAACACACCCAACGCTACCAATGTTACACCAATCCATAGCGACCATCCAGCATTAGGAATAACCATAGCTAACGCGTGGTCGCCTTGTGCAGTTCGAAGCTCCATGACTTCGCGTAAGAATAGCCCAAATTTTGCAACGATGAAACCAAATCCCATGAGTGCCAAACTCGTACGAATCCATGCGAGCAACGTACGTTCGCCCGCAAGATAAGTTCGCTGTTCATCACCGGTGGATTGGCGCAAGGATTTCAATGTCTAATTTATTAATTTGGTGCAACTAGCTAACCTTTGCGCCATATCGCTTAAAAAAAACGACGGGCTCCACACGTGAATCGTGACCGATAGGAGATTGCTTGGTTGCAACTGAATATTAAGGTAGGCGTCCTGAAACCTCGCATTACCGTCGAGCACGTCTAAGCTGGATAGTTCAGTACGCCAATTGTAAACAGATGGGCACGGACCCAGTGTTTGGCCAAACCACATTTGGCCCGGCCTAATTGTGCGTGAGCAGAGTCCTCTAATAGGAAGAAGCAGAGCGATGTAAGGCGGTAAAGCCAGGATTCGATGCGCCCAAAATGGCGGCGGGCCGAACGCTGGGAAAATGCTGACATTGATCTAATCAACTTGCATTCGAGAACCGTCTGAACCAACCGACAAGTTATTATAAATTGTGTTGAAAGTCAACTTTTATATTGAAATACATGTTAATATTATTTATTTTATATTTTTACATATCTTAATATGTTTTACTTAAAGGCCAAATGGTTGTCATGTTAGGCGATTAGTGCAAAGCTAAAGCGGCCCCAGAGATTTGTTGCAAGTTCTCACCGAAACGTGCCAATGAATTCTGCCCAGTAACCACAGTACCGTCCAAGACTAATGAGCATATCGATGCTGATCGGCAAGTTGTCCATGGCGTAGTCGAATTCGACGGCCAAGGAGGCAATTTAATTATGCACTGAAAAGACTATGGCGACTATGAGTTGTTGGTCGATTGGCAAGGAACTGTGACTCGAAGCAATTGCCAGTTTCGGAGAAGAGGACAGTCACATTTTTGCTGCGGGTACGTGAAAATAAACCTGTCCCACCGGTGGCTTTGAAGCTGTTTCTAAGATCTGGCAAACAAGCAATCAAATCATGGCAGCAAGATCGAATACACCGAAATACCTATCTCGTAGGATATTTCTCCAATCAACGATGGGCGGAGCAGCGGCAATCTCTTGCTCCCGCCAACTTCAGGCGGGCGACATCAACAGCCAACTTCGCATCGCAGCAGTTGGTGTCGGTGGCAAAGGCTGGTCAGATCTCACTTCAACAGCTATGAGCTCCAAAGTGCGAGTTGTTGCTCTCTGCGATATCGATAAATCGATGGAGCATCTGGGGCGAGCCGCAGAGAAATATCCAAAAGCCAAGCGGTTCACCGATTGGCGAGACTTGCTTGACTGTCATGATGATTTCGATGCCATCATTGTATCTACGCCAGACCACATGCACTGTCCAGTATCACTTGCAGCAATGCAACTCGGCAAACATGTCCAATGTCAAAAACCGTTGACACATACGGTTTTCGAGACTCGGCAAATGCGGCTCATGGCGAAAAAACATCGTCTCGTTACGCAGATGGGAAATCAAATGCAGTCACATAGGTTTTATCGCAACGCAGTTAAGCTCATTCGTGACGGTCGCATCGGCAAAGTACGAGAAGTGCATTCCTGGGTAAGTGGTGCGCCTAGCTGGCTGAAGACTAACTGCCGCCCAAAAGGAAGTGACTCAATTCCAACCACAATGCATTGGGATTTATGGCTCGGCTGCGCGCCAGTGCGTCCGTTCAAAAAGGAAATCTATCATCCATTTAATTGGAGAGCATGGCGCGACTTTGGAACGGGACAACTGGGTGATTTTGGATGCCATATTTTTGACCCAATCTTCATGGGGTTAGGCCTAACAGCTCCTATATCGATAAAGGCTGAAAC
>CAZIGP010000417.1:0-4855 GCA_964538425.1 uncultured Pirellulales bacterium
CAAACCTGCACCGCAACGCCTTTTGCCTACGGCCGCTGAGCTAAAATCGCTTTACGATCGTTACACCGGCGGAGCCAAGTTCGACGAGCATGATAAAGCGTTTTATTTCGTTTTGGATGTTGGCGGGGTTAGTCGTGCGAAACAACTACTAAGCCATGTCGAAGAAGTGTTGGCTGAAATGGAAGAGTTTCATTAGTCGCTATTTTAGTTTTGCTATGGTGTCAGCGATTGCGTTCAGCACTTCATCATCCAACGAATAGGGAGAATTGGTTAGTTGTCGCAGAGTAATTGGTATCTCATCCATCCGGTAAGCGGTGCCCGCTGCATGGATACCGTAGACACCGGTCGTAATTTGCACGGTGGAGTCGAACGACGGTTTGATATGCGGATAGTCGAGTGTGATGGTGGGCAGTTGCTCAGCGGCGCGTTTTGCGCGTGTTGACAATTCTGAGAACGCTTCGCTTCCTACGAATAAACAAGCATCGACTTCATCCCGTTCTAAAAGTTCATTTGCACTATATTCACCAGGATTGTAACGCGGATACCCACGGGCAAGACTGACCGCGAATGGAAAGCCAGTTTGCCAGCACAACACCGAGTCGGCCCCTGTTACGTCGCCAGGAATTCGCAGGCGCCGTGCCGTAAAACGCGTGAAATCGTTGAGATCGGCGACTAATCGCAGCAGCGCCTCGACATTCACGTGGCCGATACCGCGCTGCGCCAGCCCGAGTCCGAAAAATACTACACCGTAGCGGCAAGCTTTTAGTTGTTCCACAAGTTGTCGCAATCGCTCATGAGGAATACCAACGTCAAACCACGCCGGCAATTCCACGCCTTTTAATAATTGCCGCAATGCCCAAATCAGTTCGAAATCGCGATCTGGTGGAACTTGAATGAAGGTATCGGCAAGCTTGCTGGTAGCCGTCGGCTTTTTGTCGATGACAATCAGTTTCCGATCGGCCCTGCCTCGTGGCACAAATAACCCTTTGGCATCGGCCGAGTAGCGTTCAAAATGCCGTGGATGGCTCTCAACCGGATTGGCGCCCCAAAATACAACCAGATCCGCTCGATTTCGCACTTCTCCCAGCGAACAAGTCGATTCGCCCACCTGCTGAATCGCCATGATCGACGGCCCATGGCAAACCGAAGCCGTCGTATCAATCGTCGCCCCAAGCTGTTCGGCCAATGCCACGGCTGCACGCTGCCCGGCGGTGCTGCTGCGTGAAAGTCCCCAAATTAATGGCGATTGGCTGCTGCGTAGAATCTTTGCCGCATGATCGATGGCTTGTTCAAGTGTCGCAGGGCGACCGGCAATGCAGGCTGCCGGAGGTGGATTTAGCAAAGACTCCGATAGTTCTACAAACCACGGCTGTGAGAATGTGCACGCTCCCGAAAGTGGCGTCACTCGGTTGTTAGAAACACTGACTTGCAAATCATCACACACGCAGCCGCAGACCGTACAAGGCACATCAGAAATCGTCTGCGACATGTTAGATTCAATTGGCTGCGTATGCGTCATTTACTTCGTGCAAGTTTGCAAGTGGTTGTGCCGATGAAAGCGAGCCAAAACGGTCACTGCAATTATAGCCGCAAAACTCAGCAGCACAGGCGGGGGTCCGGAATAGGTGTCATCCTAAAGAATGAAGATAAAATGACCGCTTGCGGTTTTATATCGAACTAAGGTATTTTTCCGCAGTGTAGCACTTCTGTAGCATCGATGGCCTTTTATTTATCGCTCATTACTCATCGTTTTCATGTCACGTTTACCATTACCTCGCCAATTTCTCCGTAACTGCCGCCAAGTCGGCGGGCAGCCAAAAATAGCAGATTCCACCGGCGCAGAACTGACAGGCAGTCAATTGTTAGTCCGCACGTTGATCATGCGTCGTCTGCTATTGCGCGAAGTGGTCGCGCCGGATGAAAAATATGTAGGTCTCATTTTGCCGCCATCTGCTGCCGGTGTTGTCGCCAATGTCACGCTTCCGTTGATGAATCGTATTGCGGTGAACTTGAATTACACCGCATCATCCGAAGTGATCAACCATTGCATTGGGCAGTGTAGCATTCGTCATGTGCTCACAAGCCGACGGGCCATGGAAAAGTTCAAGTTGAACTTGAATGCTGAGTTGGTCTATCTGGAGGACTTCAAGGAAAAAGTGACGTTGGCGGATAAATTAGTTGCCTTCGCACAAGCGAAGTTGCCACTGGGTGTTCTTGAGCGCCACTTGGGTGTTGATAAGCTTCAGCCCGACGATTTACTCACGGTTATTTTTACCTCCGGCTCTACGGGTGATCCGAAGGGAGTAATGCTGACCCAAGAAAATGTTGCCGCACAAATCGAATCTATCAATGAAGCAGTCCATCTCAGGCCGGATGACGTGGCCATTGGCGTACTGCCATTTTTTCACTCCTATGGCTATACCGCCACGATGTGGACGGTACTGGCGCTGGCCCCCAAGGGTGTTTATCATTTTGACCCGCGGGATGCCCAGGTGATTAGCAAGTTGTGTGCGAAGCACAAAGTAACTGTCTTCATGGCGACGCCAACCTTTTTGCGCATCTATTTGCGACGTGTGCAGCCGGAGGATTTTCGTTCACTGGATGTCGTGTTTGCTTCCGCAGAAAAGCTGCCCAAAGAGTTAAGTGACGCTTTTGAAGCACGCTTTGGCACACGTCCCTACGAAGCCTATGGTTGCACTGAAATGTCGCCGCTAGTTGCAGTAAACGTTCCACCGAACCGCACTCGCAATTCACAAATTCCTAGTGCTCGCGAAGGGACTGTGGGCAAACCCATCCTCAATGTTCGCGCCAAAATCGTGGATTTGGAAACAGACGAATCCAAGACTTTAGCAACTGGTCAACCTGGTATGTTGCTTGTCACCGGCCCCAACGTCATGAAGGGATATTTTAACCGCCCCGATCTTACCGCGTCGGTCATCCGTGACGGCTGGTATGTGACCGGCGATGTTGCCAAGCTCGATGCAGACGGTTTCATCCAGATTACCGATCGCCAAAGCCGATTCTCAAAAATTGGCGGTGAAATGGTGCCGCACATTCGCATTGAAGAAGCCATTCAGCGCGTGCTAGGAGGCGACGAAGGAGTGCTAAAAGCCGTTGTTACGGCAGTGCCCGACTCTTTTCGGGGCGAACGCCTGGTCGTAATGCACGTCGAAATCGAAAAGTCTCCCGAAGAAATTTGCCGCCAGTTGGCCGCCGCCGGTTTGCCAAATATCTGGATTCCTTCACCCGATAGTTTTTGCCAAGTTTCTGAAATTCCAGTGCTTGGCACCGGTAAGCTCGATTTACGCGGCCTCAAAAATTTGGCGCTCGAAAAATTTACGAAGCCAGAAGGCGGCCAATAGAAATCAAATTTTCGTCGGCTTCAAACGATCTAAAAAGCGAACAATTGCGTCATTCACCAGCGTTGGATTTTCTAGCGTCGAGAGATGGCCAGCCTGAGGAATCATGATAAACTCCGCTTGCGGAATTGCATCAGCAATCTGCCGCATTTCACTGGCAGTGGAAATTGCATCATGTTCCCCCACGATGACGAGGGTCGGGACGTCGATCTTCTGTAGCAATTCTTGTGAGTTCCGCCGAGTTGCCAGTCCTTCAAGAGCTGCGGCGATGCTATTTGGTGAATTGCTTTCAATCATTTGCCGAATCAGTTCGACCAAGTGTGCTTGCTGTTCTGGCGTTTGAGGGCTAAATAATTTCGGCAGCATCGATTCGATGGCGGGCTTTGGCCCTTCTGCCAATACTTTGGCGGCCAACATGCGGCGTCCTTTAGCGACTTCCGGCGCATCGGCTATAGCGCGCGTGTCACATTGAATCAGTGCTGCTAGACGATGACCGTATTTCCGCCAAAATTCCCAGCCAATATAACCGCCCATCGACAAGCCACAGAAAACGACGCGGTCGGTGATTTGCAAGGCATCTAGCAAGCCGTTCAAATCGTCCGCCATTTGCTCCATGCTTGGGGTGTGGTTCCCCGCACTCGTCTCGCCAAAACCACGCAAATCCGGCGCGATGACTCGGTTGCGCTGAGCAAAAAATTCGATTTGCGGCTGCCACATCGCATGAGTCAGCGGAAACCCATGCACAAAAAGAAGTGGCGGACCTTGGTCACCCTCGTCAAAAAATTCCACAGAAAGATCGCCAAGTTGAACGTGCTTCATGCGCGGCTAATTTATCGATGAATCACTGGAAATCAATCGATGCTATTTTTCCAGTTGGTCGCGCCCGGCCTTGAATTTTTTCAGCGATCGCTGAATTTGCATCGTGTAAGGTTCCAATTCAGCGGCGCGAGATTGATATTCAACAGCATTTTTAAAGTCTTTTTTCGCCGCATAACAGTGAGCCAAGGTATCAAGATAGCCAGCCGTGTCGGGCATAATTTCCAGTGACTTGTGAGAATACTGAATTGCCAGATCAAAATTGCCTTCAGTGTTGCCGATCAGCCAGGCATATTGATTGTATGGCGTGGCTTGCTCATCGGGATCATCCATAGCCGACTGCGTAATCTGACTTCGAAATTCTTCGGCGGCCGCCGCAATTTTTTCTAAAACATCTTTTCTTTGAGAAGGATCGTTGGCAGACATTCGATAGAGACTAATCAAAATGTCGGCATCTGTACTGTCGTGTTGCAGTCCTTCTTCCAAGTGATGTCGAACTTTTTTGGATTCGCCATTTTGCTTCAGATAATAGCAGGCATAGTAATAGTGCATTCGCGAACGTATCGGATACTTTTCCAACAATCCAGCGCTTTCATTGCGATTTGCCAATAAATCGGCTAGTTTCTGCAGGACATCTGCAGCCTCCTGTTCACGCTCCTGATCGAACAGCATATCAGAAA
>CAZIGP010000418.1:0-4854 GCA_964538425.1 uncultured Pirellulales bacterium
TCCACGTTTTCTCGGACGATGATCGCATTCGTTACGTCGAGGGGCTTGCCCATGTTCTCAAGCCGGGCGGCCGATTGTTCCTGATGTGTTTCAGCGATGCAGAGCCCGGCGATGTTGGACCAAGGCGTGTCTCGGAAAAGGAACTGCACGATGCGTTCGCTGCCGGTTGGGCGATTGAATCAATTACGCCCACTTCGTTTGCGATCAATCCTAACTTCAAAGATGCACAATTCAGCGCTGGCGGTCCCAAAGCATGGTTTGTGATCGTGCGGAAGGAATAACTGCGTCGAATCTTACGCGATCAGCGAACGAAATGAGATCACGGACCACGATACTTGTCAGCCGACACCCGGTCCTTGGCGTTACTACGCTGAATATCTTGCGCCACCAAATCCACGAAGGAAGTGTTCAGCGTTTTCCAACAAGCGCCGCAGTGGGCGCAATGGGCAATTCTCCCTTGCGGCACTTTGTTGACCGCATTGTGATCGCACACGCGACAACCGCAATCAGGGCATTTCTCGGTTTGGTCCATTTGGTGAAGGATGCTGGCTGATAGCGGCGGCATACCGGCGCGCCGGATTGAGCCCAAAAGCGCCAGAATGGGATGATCCGGCGCGCCGGGAAGCGCCGGAATTACACTTCGGGCACGCCGAAATTCCGTTCTCCGGCTCCGAAGTTGGAACGATTCACACCAATCGGACAGATGTCGCGCATGGACCTTTGGCACCTTTGCCAACCGTGTATTCCACCGCCTGGCCCTCGCGGAGTTCTTCAATCGTCACATCTTTGAGTTCGGAGTGATGAAAGAACAAATCGTCCCGGTCAGTTTGGATAAATCCAAAGCCCTTGTCAGTAATTACTTTCTTAATCTTGCCTTGTGGCATTTTGTTACTCCAGCTTTAGTCCTCTGATCTTCAATGAGGCCCGATTATACGTCGGCGTTAGGCAATGGCAACCGCGATCCGGCGGCTGCGATGAACTGGGGGTGAACAGTCTATTCGCCTTCGCGTTAAGCCAGTCGCATTTGCAATTGCGACAACCCGCCAATGATTTGGATTAGCTGCCGTCGCAATTCTGCGCGTTTTTCCTTGGGCATTGCCTGGCAGTGCATTTCATACAACGCGAGTTGGGCTTCAACTTCATTCGGACTCCCATCAAAAGTTGCTGATAATGCTTCCACACAGTTCCAGAAATAATCACCGGACATTGAGTTTTCTCCATCGCAGGATTGCCATCGGGCTGCCTGCGGCGGATTGACGCCTGGGATCAGATAGTTGGAGAGAATGTAGCAGAATCGAGGCGCAGCTACCCAATATGCAGGAAGCCAGAGTCGGGAGACGATGCTTTCCTACGGTTTACATTTCGTGCGGCACCGACCCCCGACCCCATTCGCGGGCCATTCAGTTCCCGCTCAGAATCATAGCTGACTTTGCCATCGGGCTGGGCATATTGTTGTTTTGCATCGCCGAGTTAGGCAAGTCGTCGGCTTGAGTTCTCGGCACCCAAGCCCAACGGGCGCATCGGGTTCGGTCTCGCTATGTCGGATGTCGTGGTTTTCCTCCGCCGTTTCGGCATGGAACTCGCCTTTCTCGGCGAGACCCTTTCTTACATCGCAATTGTATGTTCACCCGACCCGCCGCTTGAAGACTCTTCGACCAACCCGACATTTACCTCTCAATCTGGGGTCATTGATTACACTGCTCGCTTCGCTCTGGGCTAGCAGCGAAGCAGTTGGCGCACAACCCCGGCCAGCCGCGAACCGTTGGTATTGCTCCACGACTGAGAACTTCCTGACGTATACCACCGACGCTACGCTTGGCCCCCGCTTAGCCAACCATTGCGAATCACAGCGCAAATGTCTTGCAGAACAATGGCTTGGTGAAGATGCGACCTGTTCTTGGAACACACGTCGCTGCATCATCGTTGTTCATCCGACCGCAAAGGAATATGTGGCAGCCGTCGGTCGCGGGGGCGAACAATCATCGGGTTGCTCGACGACACAAGTCAGCAAGGGCACGATCGTGTTTCGTCGCATCGACCTACGAGCGGATCGCGGCGACCCCCTTACCGCTGCGTTGCCACACGAACTAACGCACGTCGTCCTCGCCGATAGGTTCATAGACCGTCCGCTACCCCGCTGGGCAGACGAGGGCATGGCTATCCTGGCCGACCCACTTCCCAAGCAACAAAGCTACCAGCGCGATGCCCAACTCGCGTCCGTCAGCGCCGCGAGATTTACGGCCCGCGATCTGCTGCTAATGGTCGATTACCCGTTGGAGAAACAGAAGGCTGCGTTTTACGGGCAAAGCGCTGCCCTGGTAAAGTATTTGGTATCCCGTGGCGGAGCTAAGAAATTTCTCAACTTCGTCGAGCGTTCGATGAGCGATGGCTCTGACGAAGCACTGCGTGCTGTCTACGAAATCACCGATGTGGCCGAGCTTGAACGATTGTGGCTTCGCGATGGAACAGAAATCCTAGTGGCACGGGAATGAATTCGCCGCAACGACATCGGGCTGCATCCATTCAGGCACCAGGAGGTGCCACAATAAAACTTAGTGAGTAAGCGCTTCGGTTCGTTATCGGTCGCATTCCAGCCGTTCATCTGGTCGAAAATAGCTGGCGATTGCTTGGGGGAACGGCAGTAAATCTATAACGCCTATTTTTCAGCCGGTATTCTGAGAACGCCGCTTAGTTGGTTGGGGACTTGCGTTCATCTGTAACGGCCATTGCTGCTCATTCTTCCCCGAACGACGGCAATCGTTTCTAATAGCAGAAATTGCTGCCAAGGTCGGCAGGCGATCTCGATTTCCCGATAAGAGCAGCGCAGAGAAAAAGTAGTTCTCTCATTCTTTAGGAGCGACTAACAGATGACCATGACACCCGGCCTCCGCAAGTTCGCACTCACCGCTCATATCACGTCCTCGGTCGGCTGGCTCGGTGCGGTCGCTGTCTTCTTGGCTCTCGCCGTTGCCGGCCTAATGAGCCAGGATACTCAAATCGTGCGTGCTACCTATGTGGCAATGGAGTTGAGTGCTTGGTTCGTTATTGTTCCATTGAGCTTTGCTTCGCCGCTGACCGGACTTGTCCAATCATTGGGTACTACATGGGGGTTGTTCCGCCATTATTGGGTCTTGGCAAAATTTCTGATGACGATTCCCTGCACCATTGTCTTGTTATTGCACATGCGACCAATTGGACAGCTAGCCGGCCGAGCGGCCGAAACAACATTGTCGAACACCGATTTATGTGGACTAAGAATCCAACTCGTGGCCAACGCTGGTGCGGCCGTGCTGGTGTTGCTCGTGGCCATTGCGCTGTCCGTGTTCAAGCCGCTGGGCATGACACCATACGGACGGCGACACGAGCCGCGAACGATGCCGCAGCATCGCTTCTCCGATACCATCGAGAGGCAGCGTGGTAGATCGAGCATTAGCACACCGCGCTGGACGTATTTGTTTGGAATCATTGCTATCGTCCTGGTTCTGCTGTTTGCAATCCTGCACCTTACTGGCGGCGGTCTTGGCGGCCATCGACATTAGAAAATGTTCCGGCTTCAATAGAGGCGATTGCTATGAGACGAAGATAGAAGGATTAACTCGCATCATTCCAAACTGGCAGCCTCTGAAACGCACAATCTGGATAGCATAACTGTTATCATTCCGGCATTGAGCTAGGAACATGCGTTGTCGTTAGTAGTGGGCGATCTGCTTCCGGTTGGTCGTGTTATCCTGGTCGATAACCGCTCCTCCGATGGTACGTTTGTGTGTTGCTTCAAACGCCTGCGCTCTCGTACTCCACAAGCCGCGCCGCGGCTATAGCGTGGCATGTCTTCACGGATTGCGCTTTCTCGCTGAGGTTTATCCCTATCCACCGCTCTCCGTGCCTGTGATAAATTGTGTGAGAAGCAGTCTCTGCCACACATTTGTGACCAATCCGCACACTGGTTTTATCGGATCATTCAAAACAAGGCAACTCCGCGCTCAACTTGTGATAAGCCTCAATTTAGTGCCAGTATCAACAAACCATGAACGCAGAATCTGCTTATTCGCAAAAAAGCGCCGACTTCGATCCTGCCGCCGATGAAGCCACTAGCTTGGCGCATCAGTTGGCTTATCTGGAAATGGATGAAGCCGATCAGCAGCGGTTGCGCGCGATTGCGCCGGTTTTGAGAGCGTGCGCAAGAGAATTTGTTGAGCGGTTTTACGAGCATCTGTTTCGTTTCGACGATACGGCTCGATTTTTGCAAGACCCTTCATTGGTTGAACGGCTCAAGGAAACGCA
Source organism: uncultured Pirellulales bacterium (assembly GCA_964538425.1). Taxonomy (GTDB): domain Bacteria; phylum Planctomycetota; class Planctomycetia; order Pirellulales; family JADZDJ01; genus JADZDJ01. The sequence goes on from CAZIGP010000418.1 coordinate 4,282, forward strand.
ACGATTGCATTTGGAGTCGATGCTGGAAGCGTGCTGGGACGAAGAATACGCGAATCGGCGGTGGAAGGTTGGAGACACACATGCTCAAGTTGGCATTAACCCACGAGTATTTTTGGGAGCTTACAACCAATACTTGCAGTTTTGCTTTCGGCATTTGGCAAGTGAACTTGAGCTACAAAATGAACAGTTTGTCGAACGGTCGTTATCTCTATTGAAGGCCGTCTTTTTCGATATTGGCCTCACGCTGGATGCCTATTTCTTGCAAGCGACGCAAAACTTACGGAAGGCGTTAGATATGGTTTATCGTGTTAATACCGAGCTTCGACAATTCGCTCAGTTGACCACCCATGATTTGAAAACGCCGCTGGCCACGATGGCCAATCTTTGCGATGAAGCACTCGACGAGTTCGGCGATCAAATGCCGGCGGGGGCCTGTGAATTGATCGAGGCTGCTAAGAATCGCGCCTATCGCATGAGCCGAACGATCGACGAACTGCTGGCTTCTACGCTGGCTGCTGACCCAGATGGCAACCGGGAAGCGTTTGCCAGCGAAGTTGTCATCCATCAGGCGGC
>CAZIGP010000419.1:0-3650 GCA_964538425.1 uncultured Pirellulales bacterium
GCAAACTAGAAATTTGTTCGTCGCGTTCAAATCTTTGTCGCTTCCGGGCGTGATCGAAGGTTGAATTCCACCAGACTACCTCGTGGCCACGCTGTACCAAAGTCTCTGCAAGCATTCCGGTGCGCAGCAGTCGGTCACCATTGCCATCATTTGGCAGAGGTTCGCCAATCGTGATCAACCAGATTCGCATGCGCCCCGCCGGTATTCCCAATAAAGACTTACTATATTTAAGAGGGGGCGGAATCTAGCAAAACTTGTGAGAGGGTGACAGGCGAATCGATCAGCAATAGTTGGATTGCGGGAAATCGCAAAGGATTGCTGAGTACTACGAAATGGTAGCGCTCCCATTTTACAAATGATGGCAAAAGAGCGATCTCAATGGTCGCTTAGAAATTGCCAATGGCACAATTGCATGTGCGAGCTGCTATTGCATGAGATGCATGTCAAGTGCTGCTGGAATTATCATTATTATCTCCAAGCAGCCAAATACGTTTCATTTGCCTATGCCTTTTAACTACTGCTACCTTTATCTCGATTCGCTACTGCAATAGGAACTGCAATAGCTGTCGCAATAAGGCACCCCGTCGTTATTATTCCCAGGGGCGAGCGAAGAAACGATATAATTGGTCCACGGCTAGGGCCACCTCGAGGATATTGCACAAACGTAAGCCGAGGACGCGCCGATGGTGGTGCAGTTCCTTGGGGCCAAGCTCGATAGGTACCTTCGCCTTGAGGGGCACCGTCATCTTGCAGAGAGACCAAACGATAAACTCCTCCGCGGACGCCGGAAACACGAAATACTCCACTTTGATCGGTCTTGACGGTTGCGATCTCATTTTGCTGCTGTCGCAGAGAGACTGGAGAGCCCGCAAGCGGCTTTCCCTGTTCATCGACTACTCGTCCTTCCAGAACGTCGCCCGACATTAGGGCAACATCCTCTACGACCGGAGCAACTGGAACAGAAGCATCGTTTTCCTGCTTGAGCGGAGCGACTTCTTGGCTTTCACCAGCCCAGCTATTAATGGGCATCGTGGCACCTAAGCATGCACTCCAAACTAGCGAGTTTTTTACCCAACTGCCCCATGAAAACGACATAAAAGGCTCCCTCTATCGAAAACGAGTAGGAAACAAGCCCATCAATACAGCAACTATCGGGTTCACACAAGGAAGAATTGATGCGATATGCCGCAAAATAGTCACTCCCAACTGTTTACTGCTTGCACAATCATATTGCTCATATTGCTTGCAGACTTGTTGAAAAATGGCAGCGTTTTATTGCCTTCTTTTTGGTGTGATTTCATCGCGCCGCTATATTCGTTTTAACATAGCTTCTAAGGGGCAAGCACTGTCTTTTAAGCAGCACGCCGAAACCAAGTGTGCCACCAGCTCTGAGATGTCTTACTACGACGACCTCCTGCCACATCCAATCCTTTCACAATACACGCTGGGTTGTAAGAACAGAGACCAAAAGCAGTTGCTTCGTCGGTTAATTCCGCAACTCGCTGAAAGGCCTTACTTAGTAATGGGCGACGAGAATTTGTGCCATGCGCATCGGTAGCGACGAAGTGCACCATCCCCGCAAGCAGAAGGTATTCCGTAAAGGACTGTACTTTTTTTCCGAAACCACCAAGTAAACTGTCGGCGGTAATTTGGAGAAGTCCACCTTGATCTACGAAAGCGAAAAGCGGCTTGGCGTTGGCGAGTAATCCCTGATTTCTTTCTGGATGGGATAAAATACCTACTATTTGGCTCGTCTTCAATTCTTTTAAAAGAAAATCTAATGGGATAAACAATTCGTGCGGCAATTCAAGCAGCACGTGTTTACGCTGATCTGCAAGTGTCACAACCTCTCCGCTTTGAATACGCCGAATAAGATCGGGCTCGACCCGGACGTCGGCTCCTGCAAGCACTTTTAACGGAATACCGTTGTCTTGCAGCTGTTGTTGCAGCTCTCTTGTCCGCTGACGAATTATTTCACCTTGAATCGTGGAATTGCCTAACTGGTGGGGCGTGGCAATGATCGTGCTAATCCCGTCAGACAAGGCCATCTGTGCCATCGCTAGGGATTCATCAAGAGTTTCGGCACCATCGTCGACTCTAGGAACAATATGACAATGAATATCTGTAAATGCTTCCATAGTTTGCCCGATTAGCGAATATTACAATTTCAGGAAATTTTCAGCGTAGATCTCTTAAACTGAGCTAGTGAATGGCTTGAACGGAATTCACTAAGTGACGCTTGTTTAACGAATCTCTTATGCCGTGCGAACCATAATACTGCGAAGGGGACGAGGAATGCATCAATGGCCACTCCCTTGTAAGCTTCCAAACCTGCCCGAACCAGAGTAGGCAAATATGCCGTGAATGAAATGGCAGCGAAACTAAAGAAAAGTCGAGAAGTGGGCAAGTGATAAGTATTAATTCGTCGTCCGGCCAGCAAAAGCTGGCTCCACACCACACCTAAAATTATGGCGCCGAGCAAAATACCTGGTAAACCAAAATTCAAATACCAACCTGCGGCGTGGTGGATGGAATAACCCTGACCGGTAGCGGCTTGCAATGAATCGGCATAATGCACGTAGATGTCATGTGGTCGATCAGGCCAAAAATTACGGGGAATAATGGAAGCAATGAGACTCACAAAACTAGAACCATAAGTGAGGGGCACGTCATACTGCAGACAACCGTACAACGACATGTGACCGGCAAATGCTTCGTTGCTGGCGGTAATACTAACAAGAGCTTGGAAAACATGCTGCGGACTCAGTAGAAGATGCAAATCTGCAAGAGACGATGCACGAACAAAATCGATAAATGCCACTCCCGCAAATGCACTTATACCAAGTAAGACGAGAATGCCAGTGCGAGGCTGTAGGCTATTAAACTTATAGAACAACACACCAATCACCAGCGCAACAAACAATTCATTCTTATTGCCTAGAATGAAGCAAAAAATAAACATTGCAGCGAGGAGAACTATGTAGGCTATAAGTATGCTATTCCCGCCTTTACCAGTTGCTACGCGCGCATCTTTTCCAGAAAGTAAAATGGCTAGGCCAATCGCTGCTGGAAACAGCGCCAAACGGTTTAGTGTAGCATGCAGGGTGAACCATGAAATGGCGTCGTAATCTGTTACTCCGCGGGTGACAAGATAAATCGATAGATCATTGCTCGAAGCGTAAGCCAAACTATCACGCATCAGTAGGAAGCTTCCGATGCCGCAGACACAACAGACACCGAGCAATTTGGGATGTGAGATTCGAATCGCTTGTTCTAAGGGCAGAGGTTTTGGCAACGGAGGTCCAACTAAACGCCAGAAGAGGATCAATTCCACAATGATGACAAAAAGTCCTAAATACACCAATGCGCAAAAATAATTCTCGTCTAAATGTACCGGAAAGATTTTATCAAACAAATAATGATAGTGCATTCCACTATCACCACCACCGAGATCACAGATCAGAAACCATGCGCCATAGAGCGACCAATAGTAAAGAAAACCAATACCTAATACTACTGCCAACGATCTTGTCTGTTGCCAAAGCAACACAGCAAGTCCGACAATTACTAAAGTTATTGTTGACAGCAGAATGTAAAAGGACATATTGAGTTTTCTGAGATGTCTATAATTAGCGACAGGTTCTCTCTGT
>CAZIGP010000419.1:3660-4852 GCA_964538425.1 uncultured Pirellulales bacterium
TGAGGCATGACCAAACAAACGGGGACGAAGGCCTGGGATGAGCATAAATATTGCTGACCGGAGCGTCTTAAGATAAGGAAGCGTACAAAGTGGTGAATGAACCATCGCTCGAAAGTTCACTTTCAAAGCACTGAGATAATGGCCGGCCAGCAGCAGGTGATCACCGTGCTTTAACAGCACAGTAAGTTCATCACACATTAGCATGGCCTCGATTTCCTTCCGTGCATGATTAAAATCTTCGGGAACTCCTTGTGAACGCATCACTGCTAAGCGACGGGCAACAAGGCGATTTATCGACTGGTCACGAACACGGCTTGCTGAAATCGAGGCAGGAGTAAAACGATGGTGATAAAGTGCTTGAGGAATATTGGCTCCTCCGAAGCGTTCGCATAATCGCCACATGAAATCATAATCTTGACTCGTCGAGAATTCTTCTCGATAGCCGCCAATTGCTAAGGCGGCATTTCGGCGGAAACAAACTGCGCCATGACAGAATGGATTCCTATGCGGAAAAGCGCTTGCCACGCTATGCTGCTCGGTTGGCAGTTTGTTTAACCATAAAGACGACCCGTTGTACTGGTGAAGCGCTACCCAACTTCCCACAACTCCCAATTGTGGATTCTGACGAAGGAATTCTACCTGACAGGTCAGTCTGTTGGATGCCGACCAGTCATCGGAATCCTGACGGCAAATGAATTCACCACGACAGAGTGAGAGGCCGATGTTCAGAGTGGGTGTCAACCCACGATGAGATTCGCGAACAATCCGGAGCTTTCGATCAAGGACAGGGACATTCCGAAGCCAATTTAAGGTATCTTGTCGAGAAGAACCATCGTCAATAATCACAAATTCGAAGTCCACAAACGATTGTGTCAATATCGATTGGCATGCTTGTTCGAGGAGTTGGGGTTCTTCATTGTACACCGACATGAGGACCGACACCGTGGGTCGATCACCAATCTGGCCGGCAATTGGACTGTGATTGCTTACCATGCTACCTTCCACTGTCTGGCCCAAAGGGAAAAAACCAGCAATGCCCACAACTGATTGCTGGTGCGTCCGCTTGGTTTGTGATGATGTGCGTTCAGCAATTGCTCCTGGGGAGCGACATTCAGTAAAGGGTTAGGCAAATAATCTCGCACTAGCGACCGCAACGGTCCCGCGAGCCATGCGGCAACAGGCGAGCCAAAGC
>CAZIGP010000420.1:0-4843 GCA_964538425.1 uncultured Pirellulales bacterium
TTGGAAAAGCAGTTCTCAGCCACCGGACTTACCTGAATGGCAAGGTCAACTGGCGGGAAATTTATTTATTGGTGAGAAGGGGCGTTTGTGGGCTAACTATACCAATTACAAGCTGTTTCCTGAATCGGAATTTGCAGAATACAAACTTCCTGCGGCAACTATCCCGCGTTCGATCGGCCACCATGCAGAATGGATCAAAGCCTGTAAAGATGGCAGCCCAACCACGTGCAATTTCGATTACGCCGGTGCATTGACTGAAGCGGTACTTTTGGCAAATGTATCGTACCGTAGCGGCCAGAAAATCGAGTGGGATGCTGCGACACTTCAAGCCAAAAACGCTCCCAAGGCAGCTCAATTTATCCACAAGGATTATCGCAAGGGCTGGGCATTGTAAATCGAGACAAGTTTTAAGCTGGCAACGGTTCCAATTGGCAATTGCAATGTCGTAAGTATTTGAAACATCTGCACTGGCTTTAAATCAGTCTATCTCTGAAACACTAATTTTTGGAATGAAGATGATAAGTTACCTAATAGTGATCATTATTTTGAGCGCATCGTCAGTCTTCGGCGGTGAACAAATCTCATTAATTAATGGTGATTTTGAGAAGACCGAATCTCCTCTTGTCGGGTGGCAAATTCAGGGCAAGGTAGACGAACAAGTTTCAAGTGGTTTCTGGCGAACTTGCACGGTGAAATTTAATAGTGGCTCGCACAGTAAAGTTACTCTGTATATTGGCGCCTATGGAACTCCAACGGGACGCTGCTGGATTGACAACCTTCGTCCAACTGGATTCACAATTTTGAATCCCAACTTTGAAGAATTAACCGCTGACCGAAAAGCATTTACCGCTTGGGGGGCAGACCAGCCAGGCAAACTAACTCATGTTAGCACCGACCGATCTGCAAACGGTCGACGTTCTGCAATATTCGTCGACGCTTCTTATGCTGCCCAACAGATCCGCATTTTTCAAGCTGTCGATGTAGTTCCGAATCACGAATATAGTTACACATTCGACTTCTACATGGAAGATGATTTCTATGGTGGTATTCGCTGTCCCGTCGTAGCGGCCGATACATCCGAATATGTTTACTTGGGGGGGATGGTTCCAGCGGAAGGTCTCGACGAATTAATTGCGGACCGTTCTTTTGCCGGTAGTCGCCAGTGCCGCATCCATTGTTCGGGAGATACTGCATCCGTATTTCAAGATGCTGACGTACCTCAAGATGCTGTCTTGGAAGCCGCAGTACAGTTAAAACCAAAAAACTTTGATGGCGAGGTGACGCTCTCGGTGGAAGACATCGAAACAAACAAAATCGTTGCAACGATAGCCAATCAAGCTGCCGCTAAAGATTGGAAACCGCTGCAATTGCGTTTCGTCAATTCTTCATCAAAGTTACGCATTCGAGTTGCCGCGACCGGCAAAGGAGAAGTTCTAATCGATGGAGTTCGACTTTCTACTCCTCAACTTTTGCCGATTCCACAAGAAGTCACTTGGGAGAAAGCTTTGACGGCCTTTAAGCTTGAGAAGGAACTCACTTACTCAGTCGCCGGGGAGTCAGGAGAATTGCTTGAGACTGGCATTGCGATGCTAACCAAAGAACTTTCCGCAATTGGCATTCAGTTGTCCAGAAAGCAGTCTGGCGGCGAAATACTTATCGCGACCAATTCAACAGATACCTCCAAAGTGCCCAAAAAAAAAGGGGACGAAGCCTATTTTCTTGGAGTAACTCAAAATGGTGTTCGCATCGAATCACACACCGAGCGAGGAGCCTTTTATGGAATCATGACGCTTTTGCAACTTTTGTCGAAGGACGAAGAAAACGGACGATTTATCATCGGTTGCACAATTACCGATTGGCCTGATTTTCCCTGGCGAGGAATCTTTCAAGCACAATCAGCCGAGTGGATGGCGCGTAGGAAATTCAATCGTGCAGAACATCCTGACATTTCGAAGTACGAAGAGTATCTAAAGCACGGTATTATTGCTATCCCGCACGAGAACATCGTCCACTACCCCTATGAAAATTCAACCCTTCCAGATTTGCTGCAAGATCCAAACTACAGCGAAGGAGTGGGACGTAAAGAAGAAATTAAATTAGTGGAAGAAACGCCTGTCGAATTGTCGGGTAAAAATGTTTTGCGAACGAAGTTAACCAATATCAAGGTGCGTAGTGCAAACAGAAAAACTCTGTATGCCGAAGATCGCGATTATCGTGTAATTCCCGGTGAGCTGAAGATGTTGCATACGATTCAAGTGAAACGAGATTCCAAGCCTTTTGCTATCGCACGAATTCCGGGAAGTCGCATTCCAAATGGCGCAGCGGTATTGGTTGAGTACGAGCATGTTGCCGAAAGTATGGATACAGGTGGGATGCTTTGCTTAGCTGAGGAAGATCCACAACGTTTAGTCGCCCAGAAAATTTCTGCCGAAGTGGCGAAGTACAAGCTGCCGTACTTTGGAGCTCATGCCAGCGAATCGTTTGCATCCATTGGCAAAGGTCCACGTTGTAAACAGACTGGCCTGACTCCTTCCCAGCTTCTCGCACGTTATTACAAGACAATTGACCAGGCGGCAAAGCGAGCGAATCCAGAATGCAGATTATTTGCATGGAGCGATGATTTTTTGCCTTGGCAGCATGCTCCACGCACTGGTCTTGCTGACATAGTTTCCTTATTACCGAGTGACGCAATTATGGGGAGTTGGTTTTACGAGCCTAGCAGCACAGTCAAATTTAATATCAAGACTGCTAAGTTATGGACAAAGTTCCGCCACGACTTCACCTTGATGGGGTGGTACGACTACGTTAACATTCGCGGAACTGCCGCTGTAGCCCTCTGGGCGCGCGAGAATGGAATGCCATGCTTGGGAACAAGTTCATGGGCCTATCCAACATCGACAGGGTCGCTCGAGTTCCTTGATGAAGTTGCACGTTGCGCGTGGCGCGGTCCGAGAAAAGGTGAGGCAGGTTACGTCGATGTCCAGTCTTACGTTAAATAGGCCGGCTGGATCGCAATTTATCTCGATCTTGCGCAAACATTATTTTTGAATTGATCATGAATGGATCAAAGCCGTCGCTAAGCTGGCATAAGTTACCACCACTGCCTGATAAAGAAGGATTTGCAGGGTTATTTGTCGGTGTTAGCGATGGACGGCTGATCACTGCTGGCGGAGCGAATTTCCCGAAAGCATTGGCTTGGGAAGGCGGCAAAAAAGCTTGGTACGATTCTATTTATGTACTCGATAGTTCTAGCGGAAAATGGTGTGTTGCAAATCAGAAGCTACCGAGACCGTTGGCATATGGGGTTTCTGCAACATGGAAAGATACCCTCATCTGTGTAGGTGGTAGTGATGGCGAACATCATTACGACCATGTTTTTTCCTTACGTTTAATAAAAGATTCTATACAAATCGATCAGCTGCCTTCGCTACCTCAACCATGTGCTGAAATGTGCGGCGCTTTAATCGGCTCGCAATTATATATCGCAGGTGGTACCCGATGCCCTGGTGATACCACAGCGATGCATACTTTCTGGCGTCTCGATCTCGATCATCCTCCCAACAAACGTTGTTGGGAAGAATTAACACCCTGGCCCGGGCCAGAACGATCGCATGCCATCGCTGCAACTTTAGGCAATTCATTCTTTCTCATTAGTGGTGTCCGCTGGCAAGCAAATGCTCAAGGCGGCGCAAGTCGTATAACTCCATTTCTAAGCGATGCTTATTGCTATTCATCCACTGACAAGTCAACGGGTAACTGGCGACGTATTTCCGACGTGCCGCGTCCAGTGGCAGCCGCACCCTCGCCGGCAATGGTATTATCAGAATCAGCCTTTGCTATCCTTGGCGGAATCGATCACGCGGTTGCTAGCTTGGATGCCCAATCACATCCAGGCTTTCTTCTCGACACTTTTATCTATGATTCGGATGCCGATCAGTGGGCATTGGGGAGCGAAATGCCAATCGGAGCCTCGCGTGTCACCGCATCAAGTGCGCAGTGGAACGATTGGTATGTTGTGGCAAATGGAGAACGTAGTCCCAGCCGCCGTTCCCCAGATGTATATGCGTATTGTTGCCGACCTATGTGAACTCGTTCTTTTGCATTTTTATTTTCTCAGGCAATTCGGATTGTTGCAGTTATATCCGAGCTTAATTTTTGAACTGCAACAAATCCTACAGCAACATAGCGGCAACGCCTTTACAGCGGCCGCACGACCGACATGCTTCTCCAATAGTCGAACAGCGTTTCGATTGATAGCACTCCGCCGCCAAGGCCGCTCTTGTTCACCCCGGCATAGGGAACGCCGTGAGGGAAAACGTTGTGGGCATTAATCCAACTATTCCCGGCCACCATGGATTCGGCAACCCGATTGGCCCGCGATAGATCACTCGACCACACGCTATTCGCTAGTCCATAGTCGGTCTGGTTGGCCATGGTGACGGCTTCTTCCTCCGAAGCAAAAGGAGCCAGGTAGGCGACCGGCCCGAAAATTTCTTCTCGGGCAGCCACATTATTGAGCGAGCCGGCCAACAAGGCGGGTTTGACGTAGAAGCCCGCGCGGCCTGAAACTTCGGCGGCTCCGCCAGGAAGCAACACTTCAGCCCCTTCTTGCTGTCCCTTCTGCAAATACGAAAGCACCCGTTTTTGTTGCTTGGCATTCACTACAGGTCCCATTTGTGTCGGCTGATCGAGCTGATAACCCACTTGCACCTGCTTGAGCTGCGAAATGCATTCGTCAATGAAGTCTCGATAGATCGACTTGTGAATCAACCAACGTGTCGCGTCGCAGCAGACTTGCCCCGTATGAAAGGTAATGGCCTTTGCAAGCTTTGCTGCCGTTTGC
>CAZIGP010000421.1:0-4833 GCA_964538425.1 uncultured Pirellulales bacterium
TGCGCGACGAAACCAAAACAGTGACAATCGCCGTCAGCCACGTTGAATACGAAACTGACAAACGTCACTACGCCCACATTGACTGCCCTGGCCACGCCGACTTCATCAAAAACATGATCACCGGTGCCGCTCAGATGGACGGCGCTATTTTGGTCGTGTCGGCCGCAGACGGCCCGATGCCGCAAACTCGCGAACACATTTTGTTGGCACGCCAAGTCGGTGTGCCGGCCTTGGTTGTGTTTTTGAACAAGGTTGACTTGGTCGATGACCCTGAATTGCTTGAGCTTGTCGAGCTTGAAATTCGCGAGTTGCTTACTAAGTATGGCTTCCCTGGTGATGAAGTACCGATTATTCGCGGTGCCTCGAAGCCAGCCTATGACAATCCGAAGGATCCAGCCGCCAGTAAGTGCATCAGTGAATTGATGGATGCAATTGATGCCTATATTCCCGAGCCAGTCCGCGAAGTTGACAAGCCGTTCCTCATGGCAATCGAAGACGTGTTCTCAATTGAAGGCCGCGGCACCGTTGCAACCGGCCGAATCGAACGAGGCCTGGTTAAGGTAGGCGAAGAAGTTGAAATCGTCGGCTTGAGCCCTGACAAGCGGAAGGTTGTCGTCACGGGCGTCGAAATGTTCAACAAAACGCTAGACAGCGGGCAGGCTGGCGACAACGTTGGCTGCTTGCTTCGCGGCATCAAACGCGAAGAAATTGAGCGTGGCCAAGTGCTTGCTAAAGCCAATTCAATTACGCCGCATACTAAGTTTGAGTGCGAAATATACGTGTTGTCGAAGGAAGAAGGTGGGCGACATACGCCGTTCTTCAGCGGCTACCGTCCGCAGTTTTACTTCCGCACGACCGACGTGACCGGCTCAGCGAAATTGATGGGCGATGCCGAAATGTGCATGCCTGGCGATAATGCACGATTAAGCGTCGAGCTGATGGTGCCGATCGCTATGGATGACGGCGTCCGCTTTGCTATTCGCGAAGGTGGCCGAACGGTCGGTTCGGGTGTCGTAACGAAGATTTTGGAGTAACTGGTGAAGCACCAAATCCGAGGCACGAAATCCGAAGTAGTACTGAAATACCAATTCAAAAGTTGTCGTTTTTTTTGAAATGAGTGTTTCGAATTCCGGTATTCGTGCTTCGAGCTTTACCCTAGGGGTGTAGCTCAATTGGCAGAGCACTGGTTTCCAAAACCAGCGGTTGGGGGTTCAAGTCCCTCCGCCCCTGCCATTCAACGATTGTGTAGATTGCCAAACTGCTCGTCGCAGTGAGGAGATTTGAGTCGTACTGGGTTATCGAGTAAGGCCATGCCGGCCGCAAGCGTTGCAGGAGGCAACAGTTGGCAATCATGTCGAAAAAGCACGAAGCTACGGTTGATCGCGACGATGAATATCGCGTTTCACAACCGGTCCGGAAGAGTAAACGCAATATGACTACTAGTTCCTTTTGGCGCGAGATGTTCAGTGTTGGAATGTACAAGCGCCAGCAAGGAAGGATTACGCGTCAAGCAACGTTTGGTGCGTTGTTTGCCATGTTTGGTATTGGTTGTTGGCGATTGAGTCAATTCCTGGTTACTAAAGGTGCTTTTTGGCAAATTGGCATTCCGTTGGCGTTATTTGCTGTCGGAGTGTGGGTTGCCTACCGCTTGGTGAATTATCCAAGCTTTGCTGATTTTTTGATTGCAGTTGAAGCCGAGATGGCCAAAGTTTCATGGCCGACGCGAACTGAACTTTTTCGTAGTTCGCTCGTGGTCATGATTACAATTTTTGGACTGGCATTTTTGTTGTGGTTGTACGATCTCTCCTTACATTGGTTTTTGACTGAGTTGTTAAAGATTGGCAAGTAAGTTTTGTAGATAGAAAAGGTCAGCCGACAAGCACGACAAACCGATAAGTTTTTTCTTCCGCGGATGATTGCTGTGAACGACGAAACGGAAAATCTGGAAAACGCAACGGACATGCCGCCTGATGATGCTGCACCTCCTGGTGTTGTTGCTGAAGTTGCGCCTACAGGCCCTGCCAGTCATGCCGCTGATGAAACAACGAATAGCAAGACCGAGTCGGTCGACACCACTTCCAGCCAAAAACAGACCAGCGCAAATGGTCGATCGTCTGATGAGGCTGGTGATGAATCCATTAAAATGGAGTGGTACATCCTCAAAGTTCAAAGCAACCGAGAAGACTCAATTCGCGACAGCTTGCTTCGCCGTGTCCAGATGGAAGGTTTGGACAAGTATTTCAGTGACGTGATTGTGCCGATCGAAACTGTCACTGAATTTAAAGGTGGCAAGAAAAAGGTTGTAAAGCGAAAGCTGTATCCAGGCTATTTAGTCGTGCGAATGGAGATCAACGACGATACTTGGTATTTGGTTCGCGAAACGCCCGGGATCGGGGATTTCACCGGTTCGATTGGCCGGCCAACACCTATGGCACCACAGGACGTTGCGAAAATCCTCTCCAAGACAGAAGACAAGCCGGATGAATCACCACGTTTGAATATCCGTGTCAAAAAGGGTGACCGGGTCAAAATTAATGAAGGTACTTTTGAAAACTTTGAAGGCGAAGTGGATACGATCAACGAAGCCAGTGGCCGCGTGATTGTCATTATCAATATTTTTGGCCGGCCCACACCGGTCGAGTTGGAACATTGGCAGATTGAACCACTGTAAAGCTCAAACAAACCGTTTAGGCGCCGAGTTTTTGTCAGGCAGTAAATAATCGGGCAGAGCAAAACATCGGGCAGTAAGATAATTTCGAGCAAATAATTTATGGCAAAGCAACTTGCAGGTACCGCAAAATTTCAAGTCCCGGGCGGGCAGGCTACACCAGCACCGCCAGTGGGCACTTCGTTAGGTAAATACGGCATCAACCTCGGGCAATTCGTTCAGCAGTTCAACGAGCGCACCCGCGAAGCTGCTGGCATGCCAATTCCTGTGGTAGTGAACGTGTACAACGACCGCAGTTTTGACTTCGTTTGCAAAAGCCCGCCGGCCGCCGCATTGCTGAAACAAGCTGCCGGGATTGCAAAGGGATCTGGAGTGCCGAACAAGGAAAAGGTAGGCAAAGTCAACAAGGCTCACTTAGATAAAATCGTGCAAATGAAGTTGGCTGACTTAAATGCTAGCGATCCTGATCATGCCCGAAGGATGATTGAAGGAACTGCTCGTAGCATGGGAATTGAAGTGGAAGGTTAACTCGCGGTTCATTTAGCAGGCATCCATCTGCGACGATAAGAAGTAAAAAGAAAATAAAATCGACAGCCGCGGACACAACTCCGCAGAATCCAATAGCAAGTCTGTATTAATTAATTATGCCGACCTCAACCAAACGCATGAAAGTCATGGCCGAGAAGCTTCCGAAAACGGAAGATCCAATCTCGGTCGAAGAGGCAGTTAAAATCCTTAAGCAGTTTCCCGCGCGGAAGTTCGATCAAACCGTCGAGCTTACCATCCGTCTGGGAATCGATGCTAAACAGGCCGATCAGCTTGTGCGTGGAGCCATTGTTCTGCCGCACGGGATTGGAAAATCGAAAAAAGTAGCTGTTTTTGCTAAGGGAGATAAAGCAGAAGAGGCAAAAGCCGCCGGTGCAGATTTTGTTGGGGCCGAAGATTTGGCCACCAAAATCAAGGATGGCTGGGCTGATTTTGACGCCTGCATTGCCTCACCCGATATGATGGGATTGGTGGGCCCGTTAGGCAAGGTTCTTGGACCGCGCGGCCTGATGCCTTCGCCTCGCGCGGGCACCGTGACTATGGATGTCGCCAAAACTATCAAAGAATACAAAGCCGGCAAAGTAGAATTTCGCAATGACGATACAGGAATCGTGCATGGTGTTGTGGGTAAGCTGAGCTTCGATGAGCAAAAGCTCATTGAAAATATTAAAGCATTTATCGATCACATCATGCATTTGAAACCACATAGTGTGAAAGGTGTGTACGTAAAAAGCATCAGCTTGAGCGCCACCATGTCACCCGGATTGCGAATCGCTGCTTAAAGTAAATCAAACATCCGGAAGGCAACCGCCGCCGGAAAACAACAGGTTGACAATTCACTGCAGTTCTCCGGAATGCTTGCATTCCGACGATTAACTACAGCCCAAAAGCCATGAGTAAATTCGTCAAAGACTTACTGACCCGCGACTTGAAAAATCAGCTTAATGGCGTAAGTGATGCGCTGCTGGTTAACGTGATTGGACTAGATTCCATTCGCACTAGTAAGCTTCGTACCGAGCTGCGTAAGAAAAATATCAAGCTGGAAGTCGTCAAGAACAGCATGGCTCGCCGGGCTACCGAAGGCACTCCGATAGCGCCAGCTTTTGAGGGAGTGGAAGGTACTCTCGCCGTTGTTTGGGGTGCAGACGATTTTGTATCGCTAACCAAAGAAATTGTCCGCATCAGTGAAGCAAAAGATTTCGAAGGCTTCACGACGCGCGGCGGTGCTATGGATGGCAGCAAAGTGTCGGCGGCAGAAGTCAAAGAAATTAGCAAATGGCCCAACCGCCAAGAACAGTTGGCCATGCTGGTCGGTCAGATTCTTGGCCCAGGTTCCAAGCTGGCTTCCCAACTTTCAGGCATTGGTGGAGCGCTGGTTAGCCAGGTTAAAACCCATACAGAAAATTTGGAAAAAAGTGGTGGCTCGGATGCTCCAGCAGAAGCTCCGGCTGCAACATAATTTTTCCCGAAAATTGATCCCGTAGTAATAGAACATAACCCAAAACACATTGGCCGCGACGAGCCAGCACAGTAACTAACAACCATTTCGACCCAGTTTGAGTTTCGCGCCGTCTGCCGTACGTCGAGCGGCTGAGGCGCATGTCATCAGAAAGGAAGAA
>CAZIGP010000422.1:0-4832 GCA_964538425.1 uncultured Pirellulales bacterium
GGGCCAACGATGCTTCAAGAGCGATTGGCAAGACTTCAAGCGGAAGGCCGGCAACTCACCCCAGGAAATGCAACTTTATCAACCGGCACGGCAAATGATCTCGCGGACGACAATATACCACCCACCGATCCACTGGCCGCAAAACTTTCGGCCGCGCGCGAAAGCAGTGCCGGCCAGCCTGCGGCGAGTATCGCTGCCATTCGCGAACATCAGGCCGCGCAAGACGCCTTGCAAAATCGAGAACTCGAAGAACTTTTACAGCGCGCCCAGCGAGCTAAAGCTGAAAATAATCCAGGATTAGCTCGAATCTATTATCAACAAGCTCTCCGCCGTGCCACCGGCCAGCAGCGCGAGACAATCGAAGCCGCGCTACATTCCCTGGGCAACACCGCCAAGTCTCGATAGATTAATGCGGTAGGACAAAACACCAGGATTCGTCCACAGAATCTGTTTTGGCGTGAACCCCTGATTTCATTCAATACTCAATACAAAACTACCATGACAAACCGTGATCGCTGGATTATTTACCCGCTTTTATTCCTCGCCATTGGCTTGGGCTTACGATGCGGAATTATCTTACAAGACTTACAACAAAGGCTTCACTTAGGAGGCGCAAGAAACGTAATCGAAGCAGATACCATTCAATGCAAGAACATTGAGGCTGCCCATGCAAACTTTGGTCAGATGCAAATCATCGGACCAGGCGGTAAACCTGTTGTCGTTTTGGCGATCGATCCTACGACAAAATCGGGAGTCATTGAAACAGGCACCGCAGAGGGATTAAAGCAAGCTGAACTAAAATCCGACCCTCTAGGTGGAGCGCTAACTTTATTTACCACCGATGCGAAAAAGATAGTGGCCCTCGGCTCTGATGGTGATGCGATTCGATTATTTTCGGCCGAGATAGAAAACGGCAAGTTGGTCCCTAAATCGACAGCCTTGGTGGCACGAGTTCCACCATCAACCGCTCCAAAAACGGAGGAGAAAAAAGACTCTGCTCCGCCAAAAGAAGAAAACAAATCGAATGATTCAGGCAAGCAATCAACGCCGCCAACCAATTAGATTTGGAATTTACATTTTCTTTTCAGAAGGCTCGCTCGGTGCTTCCGTCTGATCCACATTCGCGGATGGCTGGTCAAACCGCCGTTGACGATAAAGCATTAGTCCGCGCGCCGCATGATAGAGTGCCCCGCAATCGAGTTCGCGATCTTGGTTGGCCTCAAGTAGTTCCACAACTTTCACGGCCGCCGCAGTGACCCAGGGTTCATTAAATTGTTTGTCATCGAGCGCAATCGTCAACCATTCCAACGTGTGACCGGTGGAATGTAACGTGGTATCGATTTCTGGCGAGCTTCCTGGCCGGGCAAAGAAATTGGTTGAGAAACTGCCGTCAGGTTGTTGATAAGCGCGGGCTTTTTTAATGCAGTCTTGCACCAAATTGTCGGCCTTCTTCCAGCCTCCTTTTAAATCGGCTGGTTTGGTTTGCGTTTGTCCTAAATAGCTATTCAGAGCCAGCGAAATGGCATACAGGCGGTGGGTTCCACCACAGGCTGCACCGTCGCCGACAATCGGAAGGCCACATTCCATTTCGAGCACCCGTTCAGTTGTCCATTCTTGGCCATCTTTCGATTTCCATTGATGGTCCCAGGGATAATAGGCGGCCAAGGCCATCAGAGTCCAAGATGCTTCCATCGATGGATAAATATCCCATTCCGCTTGGCTGATGAGATCGTCGAGTTTGTAATCTTTTCCACCAACGACGAGTTTTTCATCGCTTTTCAATCCACATTGGGAAAGATAACCAATCCACTGATCGGGATGCCCTTGGGCTTCTTTCGATCCTGGAGCAAGTACGGCGAGAACTCCCTTATCTGCTGGGCGAAGGTCCCAGCCTTTGAGTTCACCACCTTGCAGCAGGTAATCGAGCGCGCCAATTAATTGGCCATCTTGATCGACTTTAAAGTCTTTTCCATACGGTAAAATGCCATGCACAATTTGCCAGGCATTATGCGTTTTTGTATTCAGCGTGCGGTTGTCGCGCGTGTGTTCAATCATCTTATCGATGCGGTCGCGCAACTGATCGTTCGGCGGGAATTTCGAAGTGTTAAATGTCGGTGGGACAGGCTCGCGAGTGCAGCCAATGACAAGAGCAGCGGTAACCAAGGCAAAAGTATAGTTGGCGTAGCAAGAACGAGGCATCATTTTTTAGGATTCAGGGTTCGGGGTTCAGGAGTCAAAATGTCGAACACGGAGACAATAAGCAAGAACCTGGTTTTACTCGTTGGGCTATTTGAGTCATCAGTATAGCGGGAGGTGCCAATCAATAAAATTGCAACTCTATTGGCAGGTGAGACTTAACCCGTTCCCACTGCTATCAGGGTTTGAACCACTAGCCACCTTTGTGCGTACAAGCTAATAATTTATCGGCACAGACGAATTGCTGATAGGCGATTGTTTATCAAAAGCCCTACCCGCATAGAATTTCACTAGTAAGAAAATGGTTTTTAATTTCGAACTGCTGCTGTTTGTCGCTCCTGCACTTCTGTTGGCAATTTTTGCCCAGATTTGGATGCGTTCTGCCTATGCAAGCGCTCAAAAGATACCGGCTCCGTTAAGCGGAGCGGCGGCGGCCCGGCACGTACTCGATCAAGCAGGGCTTCATAGTGTGCCGGTAGAAATGACTCCGGGGCATTTGAGCGACCATTACGATCCACGCGAAAAAGTACTGCGACTAAGCCCCGAGGTTTATCAAAGCCAAACGCTATCGGCCGTCGGTATTGCTGCGCACGAAGCGGGCCATGCCTTGCAGGTTGCCCACCAATATGCACCGCTCACCATCCGCAATGCGGCCGTTCCAATCGCCGGATTTGGCAGTGGCGTCGGCGAATTGCTATTGGTATTGGGCCTGATTATGAATTTGTCAGGCTTGTTGCTCGCTGGCATCGTGCTGTTCAGCGGCGTTGTATTTTTTCAATTGATTAACCTGCCTGTCGAATTTAACGCCAGCGCCCGTGCAAAAGAACAATTGGTGGCACTTAACATCGTGCCTCGTGACGAAATGCCTTATGTCAACAAGGTACTGAATGCGGCCGCGTTAACTTACGTTGCTGCAACAGCACAATCGATACTGACGCTCTTGTACTATGTGATGCACTTTGCGGGCGGGCAGAGTGATCGCGATTAATGGGTGATCTGGATTAATGTTGCTCGCAGCAGCGCGTTAATTACGGTCGCGAAGATCTTATTCTCTTGTGGCGACTAGTACTCATGCAGGAATTTATCCAAGTTTTGACGACCGTCGGCACTCAAGAAGAGGCCAGGCGGATTGCCGACGCGCTCATCGAGCAGCGACTAGCAGGGTGTGTGCATCTTGCCGGACCGGTTGAAAGCGTTTATCGCTGGCAGGGAAAAATCGAAACTGCAATGGAATGGCAATGTTGGATCAAAACCCGTCGTGAACATTATGACGCCGTAGAAGCAACCATCCGAAAGTTACACAGTTACGAAGTACCGGAAATTTTAATGTTCCCCATACTTACCGGCAGCGCGGCCTATCTGAAGTGGCTGGCGGAAGAAACGGAGGAAAGGCAGAATGCAGAGGGCGGAAAGTAGAATTTAGATCAATCCCAATTTTAAACTTCTGCTGTCTACCGTTTGTTTTCTGTTCATGCTTAGTTTTCAAGTTACGCTTCACGCTCGCCCTGCCGACCTTATTGCAGGGCCTAATATCGAGCTTCACAGCCAACAAGTGAAAACGCTGATCGTCGACCATGAATTACTGGCTACGCCGTTTGCGCTTAGCTTTGAAGAAGCTGCGGCACGCCTGGAGCAATTAGAACGCTTGTTTTTCGAGCCAGATGGTTCCTTTGTTTGGGCGTCATCGCAATCGGAACCATCGTGGCAGGTTGACGGCAATTTATTCGATCGAGACGGCAGGCTGTTATTTGTAGATTTGAAAGGCACATGCCCAACGAAAGAGTTCGATCGGCTACTTTCGGCCTTCGGTTGGCCAGCGGCACAGGTGGTATTTCAACTTACCCGTGAAGCCGTTTTCCTCGAGGAAAGCGAGTTTCGCCAATTTGCGGTGAAACAACTTCATTCGTAGACGAGTACACCGCAGTTCTACAAAATCATTGGCGCTAGGCAGCTTCGGTGTTGGCCAGATCATCCGTGGCGGCTTGGGCCTCTTGATCGGAGCGGCGGATTGCAGCGTCGCTGATTTCGCCATTGTCACTGACATCATCAAATCGCACCGAGACGCGTTTTGAAACGCCCGATTCTTGCATCGTTACCCCATAAAGCGTATTCGCGGCAGTCATTGTCTTTTTCGAGTGGGTAACGACGATAAACTGCGTCCACTGCAGAAATTCTTTGAGGACACTAATGAAGCGTTCGATGTTGGCTTCATCGAGTGCAGCATCGACTTCATCCAACACGCAAAACGGGCTGGGTCGGCTGCGGAAAATTGAAAGCAGCAATGCGACGCAAGTTAAGGTTTTCTCGCCGCCGGAAAGCAACGAAATGTTGCGAGGCTCTTTTCCAGGTGGACGAGCAACAATTTCAATGCCGCTATCGAGCACATCGACCCCTTCTTCGAGCACAATGTCTGCCTGTCCGCCACCAAATAATTTACGGAACAATTGTTGAAAATGTCCTTTGACCACTTCTAACGTTTCGGTGAATAGCCGACGGCTGTCGGCGTTGATTCGATGAATGATTTGTTCCAGAGAGGCTTTTGCCTGCGATAAATCTTGATGTTGGCTGGACAATGATTGATAACGAGCTTCCAATTCATCCACTTCTTGAAGCGCATCCAAATTAACGCCGCCGAT
>CAZIGP010000423.1:0-4828 GCA_964538425.1 uncultured Pirellulales bacterium
ATCACGACACGCTCGCCAACTTTTCGACTGAGAATTAACATAGCCATCCTCCCTGAGTTAGTGTGGGTCTAAAAACTATCTGCGGGTGTTGGCCCTCTCTTTTAGCAACCGCTGTACCTAATATTCTTCACCACCACGTAATGAGCCGCACCAAACGCTTCCAATTACTGTTAGAGTAAAACTTTAGGAAAAAGTTCACACATTTCAAAAAAATTTTCCTGCTAGCAACTAATCCGGCAATCGCCATCCCACTCTGAGACGCCAATCTCAGAGCGAGATTACCAGCACGTTTTGTGGTACGCACGCTGCGATCGAAAGTTCATTTTCTCAAGTTGAACATGCCTCTTGAGTGCGTGCCGCGCCAGCACTAGAATCATATGTACTGGGATTTGCGGCCGCTTGCAGCCTTCAGAACTGCTAAAGTGCCATCGTGTGTAGCTTGTCCAAAAGCCGCACATGATCCAACTTAAACATACTGAAGCCGCTTCGGGCGAACGCGCCTGAAGCGGCTTTTTTTGTTGCCTGCAATTCAACAATGAATAGCCATCCCGCCTGCAGTTGTTCCAAAATTATTAAACAGCCCCGTCATGGCGACTAAGCAATTCACTGAAGTAGGAACCATCGTGTCTTCACCGCAACATAAAAACAAAGGCGCGGCCAAATCGAAACTTGGCGCCTCGACAACTGCCGTTCACGCCGGAGAAGAACGAGACAAAGCGGCGCATGCCATTACCGATCCGATCTACGTTTCGTCCACTTACACATTTGCCGATACCCAATCGGTCATCGATTACATCGAGCAAAAACAACCTCGCGAGGAATACGGCCGCTATGGCAATCCCAGCGAGCGCGTGGTGGAACGAAAACTCGCCGCCCTCGAAGGGGGCGAATCGGCCTTGCTGTTTTCCACCGGTATGTCGGCGCTGGTCGTGTTGCTCATGGCAAAACTGAATGCCGGCGACGAAGTTGTTTTCTTCGACGAGTGTTATCACCGCAGTCGCGAATTTTGTAGCAAGCACCTGTCCCGTTTCGGTGTGGTTACCCGCCAGGTGAAAGCCTGCGATTACGAGGCCATGGAAGCTGCCATCACGCCGAACACAAAATTCCTCATTAGCGAGTCGCCGACCAATCCGCATTTGAGCATCGTCGATCTGGAACGTTTTGCCGAAATCGGCCGCCGGCGTAATGTCGAAACACTCATTGATGCCACGCTGGGCACTCCGTATAACATCCGCCCACTCAGCGCCGGCGTCGATTACGTGTTGCATTCGGCCACTAAATACCTTGGCGGCCACAACGACTTGCTTGCCGGCACGCTGGTTGGCACGGCCGAAAAGCTGGAACCAGTCCGCAAACTTCGCGGCATCACGGGAGCCATCAACTCGCCACACAACATCTATTTGCTCGAGCGTGGTCTCAAAACCTTCGAACTCCGTATGCAGCGGCATAACGAAAACGGCTTGGCCATTGCCGAGTTTTTGGCCAATCACCCACGGATTGAAAAGGTATATTATCCTGGTTTGCCATCGCATCCGTATTACGAAGTTGCCAAACGGACGATGCGCGGCTTTGGCGGTTTGATTACCTTCCAAGTCCGCGATGCCGACTGGCGGGCCACGGCCGATATTGTCGATCGTGTCCAAATTCCGCGCATTGCCCCGAGTCTTGGTGGCGTCGAATCGCTGATCGAACAACCGCTCGTCATGAGCTATTATGAATGCTCGCCCGAAGACCGCCGCAAATTTGGAATTTATGATAATATGATTCGTTTGGCCTGTGGAATCGAAAACACCGATGATTTGATCCCCGATCTCCAGCAAGCATTGGAACAGTAATAACAATAACCGGAGGGCAACGCCCTCCGGAGAACCCGCAATAAAATCGTCCACTCGAACACCTCCGGAGGCTGGTTAGCCTCCGGTTACTGACACTCTTCCTCCGCTATGCACTTTCGAACTCGCGCTATCCACGTCGGACAAGAGCAAGACCCGCAAACCGGTGCGGTTGTCCCGCCGGTTTATCTTTCGTCGACGTTCGTGCAGCCCGGCCCCGGCGAGTGGGGCGAGTTCGATTACTCGCGCAGCGGCAATCCCACGCGAAAAGCGTTTGAGACTACCCTGGCGAATCTTGAATCGGGCACTGGGGCGCTGGCATTTTCCTCTGGCATGGCTGCCATCCATTGTGCGATGCTGCTTTTCAACCCCGGCGACCATGTGCTCGCGGGCTGCGACATTTACGGCGGAACCTATCGGTTGCTGCATCATCTCACGAGTCGTGCCGCGGTCGATGTCTCGCTGGTGAACACGTCTGATTTGGCCGCTGTCGAAGCTGCCATCACGCCGCGCACCAAACTGATTTGGGTTGAAAGCCCGGGCAATCCGCTGATGTCGATTACCGACTTGGCCGCCTGTGCGACCATCGCCAAAAAGCGAGGCGTGCTGCTCGGCGTCGATAACACATTTGCCACGCCCGTTTCCACAAGGCCGCTCGAACTTGGAGCCGACATTTCCATGCACTCGGCCACCAAGTACATCGGCGGGCACAGTGATGTGCTCGGCGGCGCGTTGATTGTGCGTGACAAAGAGCTTTACAGCCGGCTGTACTTCATTCAAAACGCCACCGGCGCCGTCATGGCCCCGTGGGAATCGTATCTTTGCTCTCGAGGGCTAAAAACGTTGGAACTTCGCGTGCGAGAATGTTCTCGCACCGCGCAACAGATTGCCGAGTGGCTCAGCCGGCATGATCGCGTCAAACGCGTACTCTATCCCGGTTTGCCAGGGCACCTTGGCCACGACATCGCCAAGCGCCAAATGTCGGGCGGCTTTGGCGCGATGGTCAGTTTCGATCTTGGCGAAAACTTCACGGCCGCCAAACACACTGCCGCTTCGACAAAGTTATTCCGGCTCGCCGTCAGTCTTGGCGCGGTTGAGTCTTTGATCGAGCAACCTGCCTCCATGTCGCACGCCAGCTATGCCGCGGTCGACCGTAAAGCCCACGGTATTTCCGACGGTCTGTTGCGATTATCGATCGGCCTCGAGGCCTTCGAAGACTTGCGCGACGACTTGGATCAAGCCCTGTCCGCCGCGTTTTCGTAAGACTGTTTTGAAGCAGTAACTTTAGCGCGACGCAGCGTGCTTTTTCAGTAAGTCGGTTAGATCCTTCGCTAATTTCTTTGCTTTTTTGGGATCGTGTTCAAGTTGGACTGAATTACTGGTCGGTACTAAATCGAGTGCGGACTGGTTTTCTTTGTTTCGCAAATCAACATTTGCTCCAGCAGCCAACAGCGTTTCTATATTCTTTCGTTGCATCTCTTGGTTAATCCCGGTATAGATCGGCGGTGACAGTGCCGACATGAGTGGTGTATTCCCTTTGGTATTAAGAGCATTAATGTCAGCCCCGCCGGTTAATAATGCTTTGATTGTCTCCGGGTTGCCAGAAGCAGCAGCGAAGTGCAACGGTGTATTGTGCTCTGGTGTTTCCTCTTCTCCGCTTCCACACGGCAAACTAAAGCCTAAGGTGGTTGCTTTAACGTCTGCTCCTGCTTCGATCAGCATCTCTACGATTTTTGCCTTACCTAAATTTGCAGCATAATGGAGCGGCATTTGCGAGTGGGTATTGCGCATCCGCAAATCGGTTTTAAAAGTAAGTAACAGTTTGATAATTTCTACTTTGTCGCCAGAGATGGCCATGTGCAACGCCGGTTCGCTTGTGGCGCTTTCTCCCCGCTGGCCTTTAGCAGTACTGGGTGAATGGCCTGCACTGAGCAGAAGTCGCACCATTTGCACATTTTTTGTCCGAATCGCATAGTGGAGCGGTACCTCAAGTGCCGAAAGTTCGTAGTCGACGATGGGTGCGCCACTTTTTATTAGCAGCTTGGCCATTTCCAATTGATTGTTGGCCGCGGCATAATCGAGGGGCATTCGCGATGCACCGTCGGGACGAGCTGCCCGTGAAGGATCGACAGCGATTGATTTCTCAACCGCATCGATTTTTCCCAAGGCAATATCGGAATAAAAATCCTCTTTCGCGCCTGCATCGGTTAATAGTCTGGCTGCATCCTTTTGCCCTGCAATCAATGCCTGATGTAACGGCGTTCTACCTGTTGAAGGGTAGTTGACGTCGGCTTGATGGCGAAGCAATAGTTTAATGAGATCGAGATTATCAAACCGCGCTGCTTGCAGAGGAGAGTCAAAGCTTCGTGTGTGCGCATGAACATCGGCACCGTATTTCAAGAGCAACTCAGCAGCGGCCAAATTGCCTTCAAAAGCTGCATCCATAAGCAAGGTCGATTCGTTGGAATGTCCCTGATCAGGTTGCACGATAACTTGCGATGTATCGGGGAATTTCTTCAGAATCTCGGCTAGATCATCCGCCTTATTACCACGGACGATCCGATTCAACCGCCATGGTTTAACACCAGACTCAATCAGCTTTTCCATAAGTGCGTCTATTGCTTTTTGAGACTGTTCCCATTCGAGTTGGCGTTGTTCTTGCGTAGGTAGCTTTGCAAAGTATTCGCCAATCATCTTTTGCAATGCTGCGCCCTCAAACCAGCCTTGCCGAGCAACAACAATTCCTGAATCTTCCGCTAAGAGGAACGCAATATTTGGCGCTGCTCCAACTGCTTTCCACGCGCGGTTGTCGAGTACGTCGACGTAAATCGGTATATCGACATGTAAATACCTTTTGAATTCTTGCGCCAGTTCAAGTCTGTCTTCGAGAGTCTTGGGTTGTTTGCGTAGAATGCCGTCGCGCTCGTTCTCCGGGGTAATGTCTTCAATCCCTTTATAAGGGCAAGGGCTACCGACAGGATGGGCTTCGATGACAT
>CAZIGP010000424.1:0-4806 GCA_964538425.1 uncultured Pirellulales bacterium
CTGACGTGCTGCACCGAGCCATCCATCATTACAACTACGACGATTCCGGCGTGAAAGCTGCGGGCAGTGATCGCGGCATAAGTTGGCGACGGGGTTGGCGGCTGCGGTTCGGGCGGCAGCGAATGTGCGTTTGGTAACAGCGGCGTGATCGAAGCGAATCCTGATGGGGCTGCGCTTTCCGCTTGATTGAGCCAGTCGGCATCGTAGACCTTGCCGCCTTGTTGGCAGTTCGTCTTCGCGTTCGGCGCAAGTGCCGCTGTAAAGCCAGCGTTAGCGACTTTTCCATCGGTCCATTCACAATGGCCACCGTCGTCGAGAAATGTTCCACCGAGCGAACAAACGTCGGCTGGCGCAGTTGGCATTGGAGGGTTTGGCACTCCGGCATCGCGGAAGCCTGGGCTAAACGTCTTCACTTCCGCGAACGCCAACGTCTTGGACAGACCATCTGTAAAATTGCGGGGCCGCAACTTGCTGTTGGGAAAAAATGCGCCATCGCCGCCGCTCTGAGTAAACTGATTCCAAACCAACCAAATGCCCATGTTCGCGCCGTAGTTAATTGGCCGGTTGACGATCTGACCGGCTGCGTCATGCGTCTCAGCAAGGTCGATTTCGGACGGGCAGAAATAGAGCGGAACCTTCGTGGTTTTTACGCTTTGGCCTTGAACCGTGACTTGAGCATTGTAACCGAGCGTGAAGTCAATGTTCTGATAAAGCGTGCCTTCTTCGAGGTACGGCAAGAGTCTGGCTTGAGCGCTCCACGGACTATTGAGCGCCGAAGCCCCAGCCGGAAGCAACACACTGCTGGGATACTGCTTATTGGCGCTTTGATAGTTATGCAGCGCGAGCGAGATCTGTTTGAGATTATTCCCGCACTGCGTGCGGCGGGCAGCTTCACGAGCAGCTTGGATCGCTGGCAGCAGAAGGGCGATCAATACCCCGATGATCGCAATCACTACAAGGAGTTCAACCAAAGTGAAACCCAAACGGCGAAAACGGCGAGTTGTCAGAGTAAACATGGTGTGAAGCGTTTGTCTGGGTGAGCTTTTAGTAGAGCTGGTCACCCAAATGGTGTCAAGCGCGCAACAACGGGTAACAAATCAGACCGATAATCGCAGCGGCCATAATAACGAAAGGTTCAGGCATTTTCTTAAACCGCCACAGCATCAGCATTGTGGTTAGCATTACGAGAACCTTGAAGAAATCCGGTTGCCAGCCCTTCTCAAAAATCGTCCGTCGGCCCAACACGATGACTGCTCCACTGATGGCACCAATAGCTGCCGCAGTTACCCCATCGACGAACGCAACAATGCCCGGACGCTTGCCGTATTTCTTGAAGTAGGGAGCAGGGATCACCGTGAACAAATAGCATGGCAAGAATGTCGCGAGTGCTGCAACGGTTGCGCCCGCAACATCGGCGACGATAAACCCAATAAAACCAACCGTGATAACAACTGGCCCCGGCGTAATCATGGCAACCGCCACGGCATCGAGAAACTGCTGATCGTCGAGCCACTGATACTCTTTCACGACGCCGCTGTAGAGAAAAGGCACGATGGCCAATCCGCTGCCGAAGACAAACGCCCCGGCCTTGGTGAAGAACAACGCAATCTGCCAAAGCCTGTCGCTGTCGGAAACGGCAGGTAGCGTCATTCCGAACGGCAGCGCGATCGCCAATGTATGCGTTCCTCGATTCGCTTGCGTTTTAGCTGCCCATGCGATTAGTCCCGCACCGAGAAATAACCAAACAATCTCCGATTCGGTGACAATCGTGCAGGCAGCGCTTACAAGGTAAATCATCCACAACAAACAATCGCTGCCAATTGTCTTGCGCGTGAGCTTGTATGAACTTAATGCAATGATACCGATGACGCTGGCTCCGACCCCGTAGAACACAGCCTGCATCCAGCTTAAACCGCCATACGCTTTGTAGGCCCATCCTAAGACCAACACCATGAAGAATGACGGCAAAACGAAAGCAACGCCGGCAAGTGTCGCTCCCAACACTCGATGATGAACGTAGCCCAGATAAATCGCGAGTTGGGCGGCTAATGGGCCGGGTGCGAGTTGCGCCAGGGCCAAGCCTTCACGGTAATCGGCTTCGGAAATCCAACCACGTCGCTCGACCAGATCGCGGTGCATGTAGCCGACGAGCGCCACCGGGCCGCCAAAGCCCCATGTGCCGAGCCGTAGAAAATAGACGACCAAGTGCCACAGCGTATAGGGGATCGCTGGGACTTCATGTTCGCTGGCGTTGATGGCAGATTCCTTGCTCATGGCGGCTCCCCATAATGTAACCACGGTTACAGTATAGAAGTTTGCGGCCGAGCGGCAATGCCGTTGCCACGCCGACACGATTGCGTTAGGACTTTACTCGCATTAGCCGATCATAACGTAGGCGGTGGTAGCCATCGAACAACCGGCGAAAGCTCAGCAAGACGACGCCTAGTGTGCCTAGTGCTGTTCCCGATGCAATCAGGAACATAATGACGATCTGGTACTTGACAGCTTCGATGGGCTCGGTCCCCGAAATCAATTGCCCAGTCATCATGCCGGGGAGACTGACGATCCCCATCACCGCCATCGCGTTCAACGTGGGCAACATCCCCGTCCGCACGGCGTCCCGAACGACTCCGCGACCAGCTTCCCACGAAGTCGCGCCGAGAGAGAGCAGCATTTCGACTTGATCGCGCCGCGAATCCAAAGCGCTGCCGAACCGATCCAGGCCCAATGAAATTCCGCTAAGAGTATTGCCTACTGCGGACGATACCAGGGCTGCACTTGCACGATGGCCAAGAGCGCGACGCCAGTCACGACCCATGAACTTGCCCAGACCGAGACGAGACTGCTGATCCAGACGCCCCGATAACGATGCTCCGCGCGCTGGACGGCTGACAGGCCAGCGATCAGTGTCATTAAGGCCGCCAGTGCGACCACGGCGTACCAGCCTTCTAAGGCGAACACCCAATGCAGCACGAGGCCGATTAGCAGCAGTTGGCAGGTCATGCGGAGCGCGGCGACGATCAATTGCCGACCCAGGTCGAGCCGCAGCGCCAGGGAAATCGCGCCGTTGACCAGAATCAGCAGCGCCGCTAGGCCGACTTGCCAATAGGAAAGCTCAAGATAGTTGTCCGGCATCGCTCGCTCCACTATTCACTACGCACCCTTGACTGACTTGGTAAATGCGATTGGTCACGCGCCCGATCTGCTGGTCATCGTGGCTGACCCAAACGGCGGCACGCTGCGCCTCCCGATTCGACAGCCAATTTGCAATCCAATTTTCAACTACCGCGCTGGATTTCGCGTCCATCGCGGTTGTCGGCTCGTCAAGCAGCAGCACGGTAGGATCGAGTTGAAGGACGCGCAGCAGCGCCACAATCTGCCGTTCGCCGCCGGAAAGGTCTTTTTCGTCGCGCGACAGAAACGTGCGGTCCTTTTCAAACTCACTGAGCCACTGCACGATCCTTTCCAGGTCAAATTGCTGCTGGTGAATGTGGAGCGTAAATGGCAGCCGCAGGTTCGCTTCCACGCTCCCCGGTGCCAGCGAAGGGCGCTGATGGAGATACATGACTTGGCTGCGGTAGGCCGTCACGAGCGCCGGCACGACCTCACCGCCCTGCCACAAAATTTGGCCGGTGTCGAATGGATCGAGCAGCGCCAATGCTCGCAATAGCAAAGTTTTGCCAGCGCCAACTGGGCCAACGAAGCCCACGCACTCTCCTGGTGCGATTGTTAGCTGGACATCATCGAGTAGCCAACCGTCGCCATTGGGCCGTCGTCGTCCTAGATGCTGTACAGCGATCAGCGGTGCGCTATGCTGATCTGAGCGCGACATGGGGATAAGTCCAATTGGGAAGACCGAAGTGGTTTCCCGCTGATGCTAGACAGTCATTTAGCCTACTGACAAGGCCAAGCTCGGCGTGCCGTCTTCCAATCGCAGATCGGCCCTCTGGCGCAGGACTGCTTCGACCGTTCCTTCGCGCTCGAAAAGATCAATGATGTCGTCGGCCGGCAGGCGCATGGCATCTAGCCGCCGCCGAAAGGCAACGAGCGGTGTCGCATCAAACCCGTAGTCCAGCAACACGGCGTCGGCCCGATCAAGCAGCAACTCCGCACGTTCGGCAATGGTTTCGGCAGCCAAACCGCATCGCGCAATTGCGCCAAGATCGTAGATTCTTGTTTGATTTGATGCTCGACCATCCAAAGTTTCATCCAATAATAATGTGAGCCACAAGAGGAAGTAGCAGTGATAGTCATTCAAGCAATCGGTCGCCTCAAAGAGCTTAAATTCCATGCGGCCGCGCTCTGCGGGATGCAATTCGATGGCCGGTGCAATCACGCTGCGGCGATGAGTACGAATCGACTTGCCGACTTGCCCCCGAACTTCCCACAGCTTTCCCCGATAAATCGGTGAGGCCAGAGTAAAGGCTGCCATCGTTGGGCCATAGTAGTTGACTTTCGCAAATAGGTCGGTGGTATCGAGGCGGTCGTTCAGGTTCGTGGGCAGGCTGACGTTAATGTCTGGACCATACGTCACCATCACTTCCATCGCCCATTGCCAGAAGTCATAGCGCCGCTTGTTTTGTGGCCCCTCGAAACGAAATTCCGTGGGATGATGCGACAGAGAAACTGCTCGGTAGCCGAGATCGAGGAGTGCCCTTTGAAGCCGCTGGTGAAGCGTAGCCAGGCAGCACAGGCACTCCTCGATCGTGTGGCAAACTGGCGTGCGAATTTCAATTCCTTTCGGCAACAGGTCTATTGGGTTCAGGTCGGGATCGGGAACGTGGTATCCTTCCACCGCAAACGGCA
>CAZIGP010000425.1:0-4805 GCA_964538425.1 uncultured Pirellulales bacterium
GTTGATCGTGCGTGGAAGATGTTAGATTTGTGTTAAGAATCTAATAAATCGACGTGTGGAACCCCTCTTAGCTGTAACATCCATAAGCTTTTCCCGCTGAATTAGGCAGATTGAAAGCTCTCTCTGGCTTGTCGATCTAAAAGCCTCAACTTCTTGCCTGATAAGGGAATTCGCCATGAAAAGCTTGTTTCATTCTGCGCGCAAATCGCGACGGTTTTCGCAATCTAGCTCCGCCAGCAAACATGTCCGCCGTAAAACTGGCTTTGAGCAGTTTGAGGCCCGACAAATGATGTCGGTCAGCCCTGTATTTGTAGACATCCCTTATGCAATGCCAACCGAAATCGCTCCTTACGATCCGCCAGTACGCTTTGCCGAAGGAAGCATTAATCTCAATACCGCTACTGGAACATTAACGATTGAAGGATCGAATAACTACAACGACAAAATTGACATCTATATTAACCACCGAGCTGGAAATGGTGCTGGTGATCTTCCCGACTTATTAACGATTTCGCTGGCTAATGTCGCAGGCACCACTCAAGTGCGGGCATTCAATTTAGGCGAAGTGACAAAAATCATTGTGAATACTTATGGCGGAAACGATTTCGTCGACAACCGAACTTGGATTCCAATGACCGCTAATGGTGGCATTGGAGACGACGTATTAATGGGCAGTCTGGTTGAAGACACCATTCTTGGCGGTGACGGGCACGATTTCATCGATGGGCGACGTGGAGGTGATATTCTCTACGGACAACTTGGTCACGACAAAATTTTTGGCGATGAAGGCTTCGACTTGATCCTAGGAGGCGATGGCAACGATTTTTTATTTGGCGGCCATGACGATGACTCGATTTATGGTGAAGCCGGGGATGACATCATCTTTGGCGGCTTGGGGGCAGATCGATTGATTGACACCGTTGGCACCAACAGCATGTATGCCGATTTCGGTAGCGTTCCTTCTAGTATTCCAACCGTCAAAAATTTTCGGCAGTTCTATATGTTCGATAGGAATTTCAACGATGCTGCGGTTCGTTCGCTGGTGCGATTGTCGTATCGAGACATGTTGATCAGCCGTAAAGAAATGATGAGCATCATCAATGTAGCCGCCACCGATGGAGTGGAAAGCGTGCTGCCTTATAACGGCTCGGTTAGCAGCAACGAATTCCACGATTTAAAGTATGTGCTCAGCACGAATTGGCCGATGCAAATGCGATCGGACGTAAAATATTTGGCTAATCGTGTCATTAATGGCGATACAGCGAATGCTCATTATCGCGGTGAGTCACTGGGCAATCTGGCGGCTGGCGTGCAGGGTGCTCATTTGACCAAACTGGTCGACAAGTGGTTTAAAGGGGGTGACATGCCGGAAGCGGCCGACGAATCTTTGCGAACGTTGCGATATGCCTACGTTAATGGCAGCTTATTTGTAAATGGCGCGAGCTACACCGATGTCGATCAAGGAAGTACCAACAGTTGCTACTTGCTTGCGGCTTTGGGTGAAGTTGCCGAGCATTCGCCTGCGACCATCGAAAAGATGTTCACCGACAATGGCGACGGCACATTTACCGTGCGGTTTTTCCGTGATGGCAAATCGGTGTACGTGACAGTGAATCGCATGTTGCCCGTTTATGGAAACGGCTTTGCTGCTCCATTTGCCGCCGGCTGGGGATCGTATGCCGACGAGTATGGCATGAGTTTTCAGCGAGATGCCAGCGATGCGGCAAACGAGTTGTGGGTTGGATTGGCTGAAAAAGCATACGCCCAACTTAATGAATCAGGTGGAATCGGTCAGGATGGAACCAACACCTACGTTGGCATCGACTTCGGCTATAGTTCCACCGTGTTTAAGCAAATTACCAACAGGTCGGCCTCGGATACTTCGATTGGTGATAACAAGAGCAGCATGATTACGGCACTTAATGCAGGTAAAGCAATCACGCTGTCGAGCAAAACCAGTGACATCGCGAGCTCGATTGTGACAAAACACGTTTACATGCTCGTCGGTTATGATTCAGCAACCCAGAAGTTCGAACTTTATAATCCTCACGGTCCAAACTCCAGTGAGAGCCAGCCGATGACGGTTTTCGTTACTTGGAATGAAATTCGAAAAAGCTTTGCGAAGTGGACTTCGGTTTCAGTTTAATGTTGATTGGGAGCTTTACACTAAGCTGTAGACTTCAGGGCCGATTTCTTGAGTAACGACTGCGCCGAAGAGGGTCATGGGGGTGCAGTCGTAGATGGCCACGGGGAGGATTTGGCCGATTTGTCTGCGGTTGCCGGTGAAAACCACGATGCGATCGCAATGAGTGCGGCCGACGAGTTGAGTTAGATGGTCGTTTTCAGCAGGCTCGCTCGATGAGCTATTTTCGTGGCTATCTTCTGAATTCTGGGCACTTGCTACGTCATTTTCGTCCGTGCGCTCGAATTTTTGCGCACGTTTACTTGGCCCCTCAATAAGCACATCCACCGTGCGGCCAAGAAAGTTATGGTTGTCTTCTTCGCAGATTTGATTTTGTACCGCTAACAGTTCGTTGTTGCGGCGGCGCTTTGTTTCTTCTGGAATGTCGTCTGGCCAAAGATCGGGGGCCTTGGTACCAGGACGTTCACTGTATTTGAAAATGAAGCTGTTCTTAAAACGTGATTCGCGCACCAATTCGACGGTTTGCTGGAAGTCTTCCTCGGTTTCTCCGCAGAAGCCGACAATAAAATCGCTGGTCACCGCAGCGTTTGGAATGGTCGCGCGGATGCGTGACATCATCTCCCGATATTCCTCAACCGTATAGCCGCGCTTCATTCGCTTCAACACGTCGTTCGAGCCGCTTTGAGCCGGCACATGCAAATAGGGTGAGCACTTCGGCAAGTCGCGCACGGCTTGGAGCAAATCGTCGGTCATGTCCTTGGGAAAGTTCGTGACAAACTTCAGCCGCTTTAGCCCATCGATCTCGTGCAATCGATAGAGCAAATCGGAGAGCCGCGTGGTGCGATCTCCATCGACATGACGGTAACTGTTCACGGTCTGACCGAGCAGTATCACTTCCAGGCAGCCTTCGTTGGCTAACTTTTTAGCTTCAGCCACGATATGATCGGGATGTCTGCCTTGTTCCGGCCCTCGAACTCGTGGCACGATACAATAGGTGCAAAACTTATCGCAACCGATTTGTATACGCACAAATGCTTGATACGGCGATGGCCGCATCTGAGGATCGCGGTCGGGATCGTAACTTTCGAAACTGCGTTCGATTTCGTCTCGATCATTGCCGCCTTTGCGATCTAGGCTCACTTCCAGCCGCTGCGCGCCACGAGTGCCTCGTTCGCTCGCAGCGATTTCGTCGAGCATTCGTGGTACTTGGTGCAATTGGCCGGGACCAACCACGAGATCGACATACGGTGCTCGGTCGAAGATCAGTTTCTGATCTTTCTGCGCCATGCATCCGAGCACGCCGATAATCTTATGCGGATTTTCCGTCTTCGCATTCTTTAACCGCCCTAATGCACTGTAGATTTTGTCCTCGGCGTGTTGCCGCACGCTGCAAGTATTAAACAAAATTGTATCGGCTTTTGTTGGGGCGTCGACAATTTCGTAACCTTGTTTGCGCAGCGCTGCCACAACCAGCTCGCTATCGAGCACGTTCATTTGGCAGCCGACAGTTTCAATGTAGAGACGCTTCGACACGGGCGCGGATTCAAGGCTCGAATAAAAAGCGAACCGGAAGCATTAGCCACCGGCTAACGACAAAAGGACGACCATTTACTATCCGCGAAACCCGCGATTGATATGCCGCAGCGCACTGCGAAATCGCTGTTTTACAATTTCACGGCTGTGAATTGTCACTAAAACGCCGGTCACAAAAGCGTACACGGCGACAACCCACAGTACTATATCCCACCGGCTGAAGCCGTCCATGGCAAAGCCTCCGAGCGTCCGAACAAGATTGGGCAAGCTCCTAATTTTAGCCGAAAAACGGGCTATGAGTGAATGGGAAAAATCGCGGGGAAAGTTGCTATTGGGGGGTGCGATTTTTGCCAGATCAGCGTTTTAGGGTCAATTCGATGGTTTCTCCGTTGCGGTTGAATTTGATTTCGACGCGATCTTGATTTTGAGCAATTGCTGGACCGACTTCGGCAACCGTATTTGTTGGAGTGCCGTTGATTTCCAGCACTCGGTCGCCCGGACGCAGGCCAAGCTTGTCGGCGATCGAGCGGCGGTTGACACTGGCGATTTGCAATCCGCCGCCGCTGGCTGGCCAGGCATTTACCCCTAAGCGATCGGGTGAGCTGTCAGGGCTAGTTTGCGACTGCGGTTCGAAACTACGACCATAAGCGGCCAAAGTGAGCGGTTTGCCCGTCTCGCCGGGATTCAAATAGATCTTCCAGGTTTGGCCTACTGACAGTTTCGGTGGCGGCTTTGGTCCGGCCCAGCCTCGTTGTCTTGTGGCCTCGGTGACGTAATAGGATTCAAATTGAATGTTATCGCCGTTTTTCAGGCCAGCTTTCGATCGTATCGCCTTCAGCACGGCAGCATCGCAAGTAAAGTGCAAAGTATCGGAATTTGATTCGCTGGTTTGCGTCACCTTTGTAATTTTCACATCAAGTACTTCTTCGGCGTCTTTTAAAAGCTCTTCGTAGGCACCCGGGGGAAGTTCGGCAAGGAGCGATGCGGGAGCGAATGCAGAAATTGCCAGTGCAGCGATGCCAAGAGTGATTGAACGCATAAAAGCCTTGCTAAGGGAAGTTAAATGAAAAGTTTTAGAATGAGCCGCAGCGAAGGTGTTTTATAGCACACAAGAAATAAAGGATCGAGG
>CAZIGP010000426.1:0-4800 GCA_964538425.1 uncultured Pirellulales bacterium
GCGGAGCAGCTTTTTCACTTGGCTGATTTTCCACGGGCCCAGCGGGCGGAGGATATGGATGTATCACTGATGCGGGCACTGCTCGAAGCATTTCCCGATCGGCTCGCGAAGCTGCGGGACGGTTCGCAGGATAGGGCTCTCATGGTCGGTGGCCGTGGCGTGCGTATCGACCGTGATTCGCGGGTTCGCAGCGAGCCACTGTTTTTGGCAATTGAATTAAACGACGCCGGCGGTGAGGCCCGCGTACGGCTGGCATCTGCAATAGACCGATCGTGGTTGCCGGAAGAGATACTAAAGCAAGGAGAAGAGCAATTTTTCAACCCTAGTCGTGGGCAGGTGGAAGCACGGCTGCGAACTTACTGGTCTGATTTGCTCATCGAGGAAACCCCAATGGCAATTGGAGATGTTGCTGCGGCAGCCGAGTTGCTGGCGGGGCAAGTGAAACAACGGCTTGATTCATTGCTACCGAAACCCGACAGTATTGCGGGTTCGTTTCTCTCTCGCGTACGTTGGTTGTCTGCGGCAATGCCGGATTTGGGTTTGCCGATTTTGGATCGTGAAGAAATTGAGCAACTGCTTCCTGAGTTGTGCAACGGCGTGCGATCGCTCGATGAGGTTCGTGGCGCCGATTGGTTATTGGTGTTTCAGTCACGTGTTGGCTACCAGCGTTTACAGGAGATTGAACGGCTTGCGCCGTCAGAGTTAACATTGCCTAGTGGCAATCGGCACGCACTCAATTACGAATTTGGCAAGCCGCCGGTGTTGGCTGTGCGAATTCAGGAACTTTTCGGCACTAGGGAAACGCCGCGAGTCGCCGGTGGGCGTGTGGCAGTGTTGCTTCATTTGCTTGGACCGAATTACCGGCCGCAGCAAGTGACAGCCGATTTGGCGAGTTTTTGGCAGAATACCTATCCCGAGGTAAAAAAGGAATTGCGACGGCGATATCCTAAGCATGCTTGGCCGGATAATCCGCTAGCGGCTGAGGCGACGCGGTCGGGACTAAAGCGGGATATGAAAGGTGGATAGGCGATATGCTGTAAGCAGCTGGCGGCCTAGTAGTGAAGTGTTGCCTCCTACAAACGATGCAAAGAAATAAAGTAGAATGGCCTTGTTGCATTCTAATGTTCTTTTCTTAGGGCACGAACGATGAGTTCATTCGATAAACCTGGCCGGTTCTATTTGGGGCGAGAGTTCGACTGGCACAAACGGGAGTTGCAGGCCGGCGACGATAAGGTTCTATCGTACGATGCCAAGGATTTGACAACACATGCCGTGTGCGTGGGAATGACGGGCAGTGGCAAGACTGGGCTATGTTTAGCGCTATTGGAAGAGGCGGCGCTTACTGGCGTCCCGGCAATTGCGGTTGATCCCAAAGGAGATATCGGCAATTTACTGCTCGCGTTTCCGCAACTTAGGCCAGAAGATTTTCGGCCGTGGATTGACGAAAGCGAAGCACAGCGGAAGGGCATTTCACCGGATGAATTTGCCGCCAAGACTGCAAAAACTTGGCGCGATGGCCTGGCTCAGTGGAGCGAAGATGGTGCGAGGATTCAACGCTATCTGGATGCGGTTGAGTTATCGATTTATACGCCAGGCTCGAACGCTGGATTGCCGCTCACAATTTTGCGAAGTTTTGCCGCGCCTTCGCGGGCTGTGATGGAAGATGCCGATGTGCTACGGGATCGGCTGGTATCGACAGTTTCGGGGCTATTAGGTCTTTTGGGCATTGAAGCCGATCCTGTTCGCAGCCGCGAGCATATCTTATTGTCCAACATTTTGGAAAAAGCTTGGCGAGAGGGACATGACCTAGATTTGCCGGGCCTGATTCGTTCGATTCAATCGCCGCCGATGGAGAAGGTTGGCTTTGTCGATTTGGAATCGTTCTTTCCGGCGAAAGAACGTATGGCGCTGGCGATGCAGATGAACAATTTGCTCGCATCGCCAGGGTTTTCCGCTTGGTTAGAAGGTGAGCCGCTCGATATTCAGCAACTGCTCTACACAACTTCAGGGAAACCGCGACTGTCGATCATTTCGATTGCGCACCTCTCGGATGCCGAGCGAATGTTTTTCATGACGGTGCTGTTGGGAGAATTGCTAGCGTGGGTGCGTTCGCAGCCGGGTACCTCCAGCTTGCGAGCGCTGTTTTACATGGATGAAGTGTTCGGCTATTTTCCGCCAAGTGCGAATCCGCCGACAAAGACGCCGATGTTGACGCTGCTCAAGCAGGCACGCGCGTTTGGTGTCGGTGTGGTTTTGGCAACGCAAAATCCAGTGGATTTAGACTATAAGGGACTGTCGAACGCCGGCACTTGGTTTTTGGGCCGTTTGCAAACCGAGCGCGATAAGGCGCGAGTGATTGAAGGTTTGGAAGGTGCAAGTGCCGCAGCGGGTGCGCAGTTCGATCGAGCCAAAATGGAGCAGATGCTTTCAGCTTTGGGCAACCGAGTGTTTTTGATGAACAATGTGCATGACGACCAGCCCCTAGTGTTTCAAACGCGCTGGTGCTTATCGTATTTGCGCGGGCCGCTCACGCGAGTTCAAATTCAGCAGTTAATGGCCGATCGAAAGAAAACTGAAGTACAAGCGGGTGAGAATGGTGCGGAAAAACCAAAGGTTGCGTCGAGCTCAGCAGGAACAAGGCGGCCGATTGTTCCCCCTGAAGCGAACGAATGCTTTGTTGTGCCTAAGAGGTCGGTTGGCGAAAAAGATCGCCTCGTCTATCGGCCGGCGCTCGTGGGCAATGCCCGCTTGCATTTCGTCGATGTAAAGTGCGGCGTCGACATCTGGCAGAGTGTGGTAATGCTGTCGATGCTCAACGACGATAGCAATGAACAGCCTTGGACTGATGCCCAGTTGTGGGATGCGGACGTGGCGACGCTCGAAAAACAACCGCGCGACAGCGCAGACATTGCCGAGTTGCCTGCCGTGGCCAGTCGCGGAAAGACTTATAGCGAGTGGCAGAAGGCTTTGGCATCTCATTTGTATGCCGAGCATCAATTGCAGCTTTTTGCTAGTGACGCTGTTCAGGAAGTTTCGCAGCCCGACGAAAATGAAAAGCAATTTCGCGCGAGGCTGGAAGCAAAATGTGCTGCACAGTGTGCGACAGAGCAGAAGAAGCTAAGCGACAGCTTTGCAAAAAAAATTGCCACGCTAGAAGGGCAGATTCAACGGGCTGAACAGAAAATTCAAAAAGAAAAAGGGCAAAGATGGCAGAAGATCATAAATGCTATCTTGTCTTTCATCACTACAATCCTTGGGGCACTCGGCGGTCGCAAACTTGCCAGCCAACGGAATATTTCGGCCGCTTCGGCGGCAGCGCGACGCGCTGGCAGCATTGCCAGCGAACAAGGTGATATTCAACATGCAGAAGAGACGCTTGAAACTTTGCAACAAAAAAAATCCGATCTCGAATCGCAGCAGCAGACTGCACTCGATGAAATAGCCAGTAAGTACGATGCCCAGAAATTGACGCTCACAGAATATTTGATTCGACCGCGAAAGAGCGATATTAGCGTTGGGAAGATTTCATTAACATGGCTGCCGTTCCGAGTAGATAGCACAGGAATTGCGGAACCGGTTTGATTCTCTTTTTATTCCTTCTCGCCAAATTTAACGTAAAAACTAGTGCTAAGTCATGTCTACCAAAGCTGGGTTCTGACTGGCGATTACCTTTACACCAGGGCTGCGAAGCCGGATGGTTTTCACAATTTAATGTGATGAGCGGCTGGACTCTTCGAAGAATTCCCAAATTACGTCGGTTGCATTGAGCTTCGATTTTGTCGGGCCGATTCGACTTTCGGGAAGTAACGGCTTCGAGCCCGGCCAATTGTGGCCGTGGTTTTCGAGAAACAGCACGGTGAGAGCTGGCCCTTGGGATTTCGAGGAATATTCAACTTTCTTTACGCCATCGATTTCCGAAATTGTCTTTGGTTCGACTTCACAGCCCAAGGCAGCAGCCCAATTTTGCAGAAAATTGTCAACGGGCGGATTCTGCTTGGTTCCCCAGGGGAGTTTGACGGTTCCACCTGCCAGTGGTACGAGCGGATCTTTGACGCCGAGGATGTAAAGCGTCGGCAGTAGTTTCTTGGGTTGCGGATCGTCGATGGCCATCATGCCAGCCACCGTGGCGACAGCGGTTAAACGTTCGGACAATTCTGCGGCCAGTCGGAAAACCATGCCGCCGCCGTTGCTATGACCGACTGCAAACACTCGGTTTTCATCGTAGGGCGTTTTTTCTTTCAGCTCATCGAGCAACTGGTTGATGAAAGCAACGTCATTGATGGCAGCTCTCGGTGAGTGGGCATCGAGTTGTCCAGAATTCCAAACCCTAGGGTTTGTTAAAAAATTGGCCGACAGTCTAGGGCGCGAAGGAAGAGCGGTGGGTGCCACAACGATAAAGCCGGCCTCGTCCGATTTTTTTTTCCAGTGATCACTTTCCAGTACCATCTTGCCATCGCCCCCAGCGCCGTGGAGTGCCAAGACGAGTGGCGGCTTTGTGTCCGGGGTGTAACCTTTGGGTATATGAACATGAACCTGCCACTGGTAGCCGCCCGATTTCACGCCGAGCGTGTAAGTACCAGGCGATGGGGGCGAAGGGATCGCTGCGGCATCGAGTGGACTGGTGATGCTGAATAGTAAGACGGCGATAATAGAGAGGCGTCTGGTGTTCAGGAGCATGGCGACACGAAAGCGGAAAATCTAGATGTTAAATTTTAGGAAGGACGAGAGGTTAATAAAATCGTTGGAGAACCTTGAGCGGTCAATTCAAGTATACGAAAATGGCGAAGTTATTGCTGAGCT
>CAZIGP010000427.1:0-4795 GCA_964538425.1 uncultured Pirellulales bacterium
TCAATTCTGGTGTGGCTTCTTTCGCCAAAATTTGGCCCAAAGCAAATGCTGCTGCGTATCGCACCGAGTTTTGTTCATCTGACAGGTCTTTAATAAGTTGCGGAGCAGCAGTTTTCGCATCCGGTCCAATGCCTCCCAAGGCTATGGCGGCTTGCATCCGAATTTCAGGCTCTGAGTGTGTGGTTAACTTCGTCAACTCTGGAACAGCGGCTTTCGCCTTCGGGCCGGCGGCTCCAAGAGCAATGCACGCCCAATATCTTGCTTTGTCGATTTTTAATGCTTCGACCAAAACAGCAATACCTTGATCGCCGGCATTAGCCAATGCATGTAGCGCAGGTACCGTGACGGATGGATCAATATCACCATCTTCAATGGCCTTTCGCATCATAGGAATGAGTAATTCCGGAGATGGTCGAATTGCAATCAAGGCACCGATGGCTGCACGACGAACGTCGGGATCTTTGTCGGCCAAGAGCGATGCAATTTCTGAAGATGCCGGACGACTTGCTTCACCGATTCTCCCAAGCGCGTGTGCCGACCAGCCGCGAACACTGCCGTCGCTGCTTTTCAATGTTTTCTGCAAGGCGGGCACTGCGGCTTTTGCGCTGCTTCCGATCGCCCCTAACGTCCGGGCTGCGCGCCATTGAAGTTGTGGATCGCTGCCATTTAGTGCTTGAACAAGCGCGGGAATTGCCACATCGGCTTCGGCGCCATAAGCTGCTAAAGCATCGACGGCCTTGTTTCGGGCTTCCGCATCCGAGCTGGATAATTGTTTGACAAGATCGCCTACTCCAGGGGCTGGCTCAGCACTTTGCGCTCGAACTGGCATGTTCCCAACCAGCACTATAGCCGCAATTGCAGCTCCAACGGTCGCCCGAATGCTCATGACTTTCTCCGTGAAAAATGTCCCACAAGCCGTAAATCTACAGAACTTGGGTAATCGGCGTCCTCCAAGTTGATTCGGAGGGGTATTCCATTATAGTATTGAAGGGTCGCGTTGTTTGCAAACGGCCCCATCCTTGCTACATAATTTCTTGACAGATTTCAGTTTCATAGCAAGTTATTTAATCAAATCCCAGCCTTTCCATATTTTGGAGTTTCGATAATGTTCCGTGCTATTCCATTGGCAATTGTCACGATGTTGGCTCTAAACGCGGCTGCTTTAGCGCAATACTGGGGTTGGGGTGGTGGTTGGGGCGGCGGAGGAGCTGCCACAGCCGATCAAGCTGCGGCGATGGGAATGGCTGATTTGGTGAATTCAGCCGGCTCTTACAACTTACAAACCAGTCAAGCAGCGATTAATTACGAACAAGCTCGGTCACAAAATCTGGATAATCGTCTCAAAGGTACGCAAACCTATTTTGAAATGCGAAAAATCAATACCGATTCGCGCGCTTCCGAACGTGGCCGAGGCATGACGACAGAAGAGGCGTGGCGATATGCTCAAATTGGTGCGCCAAAACGCGTCACCCCATACGATCTTGATCCTGTAAGCGGCAGAATCTTTTGGCCGGTACAATTGCAAAATCCTAAATACGATGGCTACCGCAAAGAGCTTGACGATTTGTTTCGGCAACGGGAAGTAACCCATGGCAGCGTCGGCTATGACGTTTATACAAAAATTCAAAACACGACCAACGCTTTCCTGGAAGAGCTGAAGAAAAATATTATGGAAATCCCTTCGGGTGAATATGTAAAAGCGAAAAACTTTATTGAAAGCCTGGCGTACGAATCGCGATTTCCTACCGCTTAAAGAACGATCCTCTGCCTGCGCTGCCAGCACCAAACAGATGTCTTGCTAGGGGCTAATCTCCTTTTCAGCCAATTATTGTTGGCTGCCTGCCGTATGTTTTAGGCAATAGCAATTTGCCATTCTTGCATCCTCGATTTGACTTGGTACGATAACGCCAGGCCATTTGCTTCTAGAAGGATCGCTTCTTTGCCCTGCGACTTGCATGTCTTCGCCCGAAGAAATAACCGACGATGATGGTTTACTCGCTCGCGTTCGCGCTGGCGATGCGAATGCACTAGGCGAGTTTTTGGTTGTTCGTCGGCCGCAATTAATGGCATTTCTGGATCGTCGATTGGGTGCAGGGCTACGTCGCAAGATCGAGCCAGACGATTTATTTCAGGAAGTGAGCGCCGAAGCAGTGCGATCGCTTGGCGAAGTAGATTTGAAAGATCGAGATCCTTTCAACTGGTTGTGCCAAGTGGCCGAGCGCCGAATCATTGATGCTCATCGGCGCTTCTTTGGCAGCCAAAAGCGCGATGCCGGCCGCGAAGTATCGCTCAACGCTGGCGGCACCGATACCAGTCGAGCCGGATTGATTAATTTGCTGGTGGCCAGCATGACCACGGCCAGCCAAGTATTTTCACGCGATCAACGCCAGATGCGATTGCTAACGGCGCTCGATCAATTGCCCGAAGAACATCGCGAGGCCTTGAAGTTGCGTTATCTCGAAGGATTGCCATCCAAACAGATTGCTGAAAAGCTTGGTAAAACCGACGGCGCAATTCGCGTAATGCTCACACGCTCCTTGGCGAAGCTCCAAGAAATTCTAGAGACCGAATAAGCGTTTGATACTGGATTTAGCCGAAATCCTCCGCTGGCATCCCGCCTTGCCTCATCTTTGGAAACGTCTCATGCCAGAACGGCGATTTTGGGGCATTTTTGGGCTGACGTAATACATTGGCGGAGATCGGCGAGCTATTGTTCAACTCAAATGTGAATATTTGGTTCGCGTAAGCAATACTCGTTTGCAATCGCACTCGAGCATTACTATAATCATGCCCGGAACAGTTCGGAACACGGAACACATACCAGAAAGAGGCTTCTCCATGACGGGAATATTCTCGTTGGGTTTCTTTGCGCTCGTACTAACGGGCATTCTTGTGGGCGTACTCGGTGGATCGTCGGAACACACACCCTGAGCCAATCCTTTGCGGTGCATCACTTAGTCAATCCCAGTGTCCCGCGCACATTGGCCCCTCTCGCGGCACTCAGGACGTTGGCGGCTGAAAAGCGGCAGACGCGAGTTAATGAGGTTTAGGCAGTTCCGGCTATTCATCCGCTTCAGCACCACTCACGTTGTAGATTGCCGATAGCATTCGCAGGCTTGTGGTACGCACCATCTCAATTTGATGCATGGGCCAACCTTCAGCCTGGAGCTTATCGAGTTCTGCGAGGAGTGTGGCAATGGGATCGTGCTTACCAATAGATTCTCGCACGCAATCCTTCACCGCTTGGTTGATTATGTCAGCGTCCATGCCGCTATTTTAGCATTTTTTAGGCAGTGTTTGTGCTCCAGAATCAACGGCTTGATCCTAACCGCTTGCTATCGCCTTTTTTTGGCACTCTCCAGCGCATCGGCAATTTGCCGAAATAATTCATCGGTGCGACCCCATTGAAAGTCAATCACAATGGCGTAGTTCATTTGCTCGAGGTCGTCACAGGCTTTTTGTCCTACATTCTCCCAGAACGTCTGCAGCTCGCTCGACGAATTGCAGTTTGGAACACTGGTAAGCGGCGTGCCATTACTCATTGTTACGATAATTCGATGTTCACCAACTTCGCCAGACCTCCAGAGCGGTTCGAAAGGTTGGAACTCATTGAAGTATAGGTCTGTCGGAATTAGGCGAGCACTAAGTTCAGCGGCGACACTGGGTTCGATGTAGCCACAAAGATAAGCCCGCTGCCCAGATTTGTTTTTTACTGGAAGCCCTGGCTGCGA
The DNA here is from genome assembly GCA_964538425.1 of uncultured Pirellulales bacterium. Classification (GTDB taxonomy): domain Bacteria; phylum Planctomycetota; class Planctomycetia; order Pirellulales; family JADZDJ01; genus JADZDJ01. The sequence continues at coordinate 3,732 of CAZIGP010000427.1, forward strand.
ATCGGTTGTTAAAAAACCAGCGCGGTTTATCCTTGCAAGGTATGACGCAATCCGTTGAGTCTCCTCAGTGACTACTTCAGCATAATGGCCCGGCGAGTATTTTAATTCTCCAAGCACGAACATGGCCATGAGCTGACACAAATCATCAAATGACTTTGCTGCCTTCCATCGCTTCATGTCGCGCTGCGCATCCGCCGACCATTCAGAGTCATCCATCGTCGTGCCTTTCTTAAATCTCTGCCTCAGTGATTGGAATGTCGACACTAATTTAGACGGAACAGTGGAGTTTGATCAGGTATCATCCACGAATGCATCTCGTAAAACAACGGCCATCTCGGCAGCCACGTGGCTTCGGAATTCTTATTTCTCGATCGCCAGGCATTACGGCGATCCGATCCGGTACAGGTGCTGCTGCGAGCGGATGAATAATGCGCCGTCGGCGGCTGCATAAGAAGCGAGGGTTTGCTCGCCCAGTGGATTGGTAGCTAGAATCTCAAACTCCTTATCGGCTTTGAGAACCGTGCCCGTGCCGTCTTCACTTTGCAAATAAATCTTTCCGTCGGCCGACAACGGCGAGGAAGAGAAATTACCTCCGATGCGATGTCGCCAGTGTACTTTACCGGTCTCCGCGTCCAGGCAACTGGCGATACCCGCATCAGAAACCATATACAACTCATTGCCTACTAACAGAACGGATGGCGTGTTCGGGACATTCTTTTTTTCTTTCCATGCGATGTGGGTTTCGGTCACATCACCTTGGCCTGTGGGCCGGATCGCCAACAGAGTCGGAGAATTGAAGCCTGTGCTGACAAATACCAAGCCGTGGCCAAATACTGGTTTGGGAACGACCGAATAACCTTCATAACGCACCTGCCATATTTCCTGGCCGGTCGCTGGATCATAGGCACAAACCTGATTACTGCCTGGGCTAATAATCTGCGTCTGGCCGTCGACTTTAATAGACGTCGCGGTGCTGAATGAGAATTTACTGGTGGCCTCTGCCGATCGCGGTGTCTTCCAGCGAACTTTGCCCGTGCTTTTCTCGAGGGCTGCAACGAACGGGT
>CAZIGP010000428.1:0-4775 GCA_964538425.1 uncultured Pirellulales bacterium
TAGGTGCCCAGAACGATCCCGCGACGCCGCTCTATGGCTGGAATCGTCAAACATGGGTCGTCGACTTACTGCCTTACATCGAGGAGCGGGCGATTTTCGAGAAATACAATCAAAAACTCGTTGGCGTGTCCAATACAAACTGGTACGGTAACGCAAATTCTATGGGCATGAGTTCTGCAACCGCGCAGATTATTCCCGCGATGTTGTGTCCGAGCGATGGCGTAGGCGCCCAATTGTGGAAGGAGTCGCAGTCGCCTAACGCAACCATCCTTGCGCTCGGCAATTACCTGGCATTCTTCGGCGACGGCACGCACGATCAAAGCCTTCCGCAAGGATCGTCTGCATTAGTTTCACCCGTCAGCAAAAGGCATGCGTTTGGCATCAATGTCGGAACTCGCACGAAGGACTTTACCGACGGGATGAGTAAGTCGTTATTGCTGGGAGAATACTTACGAGGCATCCCCGACACGAAGGATGCACGTGGAATGTTCTATCAAGATGAAGCTACTTGTAGCCAAGTGTACACGCAATTTACACCTAACCCTTCGAACCCTGACGTAATCTATCCAGGTTATTGCTTCCACCGACCAGAATTGAATATGCCCTGCACCGACGGCTATAACGAAACTGCAGCATCGCGTAGTCGGCACCCCGGAGGTGTTCATGTTTCGCTGGGCGATGGCTCCGTAAGGTTTGTCAGTGAAATGGTGGACCTAGCCGTGTGGCGAGCTGCAGGCTCGATTCAAAACAATGAAACTATAAGTGTAAATTGGTAAATGAGGTGAACCAAAAGTGGAATGGCAACTTGGTAATACAAGGTTCTTGGAGCATCCGAATTATTGTCATTTTGCGGTCAAAACCTTGTGGTTTTGGCTGAGTTGCTGTGCTGCACTCTTATGCTGCCTGTGCTTTGTCGGTTGCGGTCGCACAGATCGCTCGGCGGTGTCAGGAATAGTTACGTTAGATGGCAAGCCGCTGAGTACGGGCGTGATCAATTTCTTTCCCACGGAAGGAACTAAAGGCCCTTCTGCCGGAGGCATTATTGTCGACGGTCGCTACGAAGTCGGTGGCGAAAAAGGTGTCATGGTTGGCACCAATCGCGTCACTATTAGCAGCCAGCAAAAAACTGGACGAAAGGTTAGCCGATTCGGACGACCTGGCAGTTCCGAGGGGCTTGTCGATGAGATGGCCGACGTTGTGCCACAACAGTACAACGCTCAATCAACGTTGGTGCAAAATATTCAAGCGGGAAAGAACGAATTAAATTTTGAATTGCAAGGACGCGTACCGATCGAATCGGTTAAGGGAAACTCGCCGCGCAATTGAAATTTGTCTTCTCGATTAAGACAACAGCAATTAGCAATCGGGTGAATACACCAGCACCGACGCAACAACCGCAATTTGCTAACCGAGCATGCCTTGGGTGATTACAAATCCATTTTAGCTAATTGATATCAACGACAGAACAGAGCAACTTGAGAGCATAATCAGGTAGCCATATCTCAAAATCGATTCTGTGAATTATCCCTCTGCACTCTGGCCGGTAAGCCACATCGTAGTAATTTCCGCTTGATCAATCTAAAAAACTACAACTAAGAAATGAAATTGACCGCTAATCAAACTATTGAAGCGCGCTGCGACTTAGCTGCGGTTTTACGATGGTCATGGCGGTTAGAGTTGAGCGAAGGCATTTGTAATCATTACTCGTTGGCAGTCAACGATGCTCACTTCCTCGTTAACCCCTTCGGGTGCCACTGGTCGGAGGTGCGTGCCAGCGATCTGCTGCTGGTTGATCATGACGGTAACGTGGTGGAAGGCAGCGGCCAGGTCGAACCTACGGCAATGTTCATCCATAGCCGCATCCATCGTAGCCTTCCCCATGCCATTTGCGTGCTGCACACTCACATGCCCTACGCTACAGCGCTGGCATCATTAGAGCGCGGTCGTCTAGAAATGATCAGTCAAAATGCTGTACGGTTTTTTGACGATGTGGCCTATGACGACGACTACCAGGGCTTAGCTTTAGACCACGCCGAGGGAGATCGAATTAGCCTAAGCCTCGGTAACAAGCACGTTGCTTTTCTGGCAAATCATGGAGTAATCGTTGTTGGTCCAAGTATCGCCGTTGCGTTCGATAATCTTTATTACTTGGAACGTGCCTGTCAGATACAGGCGATTGCCCAATCGACTGTCCGGCCACTGAAGTTTGTCGAGCCAGCAATCGCTGGCAAGACACGCGATCAATTTGCCCAAGACCCAACTTATGCGCAAGCGCATCTGACTGCGATTCGACGAATTCTCGATCGAGAATGCCCAGAGTATGCAAGTTAGAGAAAAATATACTTTTAGGAGACCCAAGTGAAACTGCTCACCGACGCTGATACTTCACTCGATCCGCTGAAAAACAAAACCGTAGCGGTGCTTGGCTACGGAAATCAAGGCCGTGCGCAAGCACTCAATCTACGTGATAGCGGCGTCAAGGTAATCATTGGCAACCGCCAAGACGAATATCGTCAGCAGGCCATTGCAGAAGGCTTCGAACCAGTCGAGTTGCCCGAGGCCGCGGCGGCCGGCGACATCTTGTTGTTGCTTACAACCGATGAGTGCATGCCCGAGATTTGGGATACACAGATCGCTCCCGGCATTAAACCTGGAAAGACGCTTTGTTGGGGCAGCGGTTATAACATTAGTTACGGGTTGATCCAGCCGCCAAGCGATGCCAACTGGATCATGATCGCGCCAATCATGCCCGGCAACTTAGTTCGGACACGCTACCTGGAAGGCCGAGGTGTGATCAGTCAATTTGCCATCGAAAAGGATACCACTGGAACGGCACGTGAACTGGCCTTGGCGTTGTGTAAAGGCATGGGGCTAACCCGCGCCGGCGTTTTTGAATCATCCTTTCGTAGCGAAGCAGAATTGAACTTATATACCGAACAAGTGGTCTGGCCAGGGTTGGCCGCGTGGTTGGTATATTGCTTCGAGCTTGCCGTCGAAAGCGGTTGCTCTCCCGAACACGTCATCATGGTGCTCTATGCTTCGACCGAAAACTCAGAAATTTTCCGTTTAATGGCCGAATACGGATTCTTCAAACAAATGAAGTATCACTCCACCACCAGCCAATACGGAACACTCACTCGTTCTGAACACCTGCTTAATGACGAAATCAAGTCACAAGCTCGGCATAATTTTATTCACGGCATTAAAGAGGGTGCGTTTGTCGAGGAGTGGAGCAAGAATAACCCTGCAGCCACCAAAACTCTTGAAAAATTATGGCAGAAAGTTTTGGCTCATCCGATGAGCATTGCCGAAGATCGTGTGATTGAAATGATTCGAGGAGTTCAGCAATCGACGCGCACCTAGCTTAGGCAATAAATATTTCCAGTCTATCTCACATGACGCGTAAAGCGAAAATCGGAATTATTGGCACTGGTTGGTGGGCTACGACTGCCCATTTACCTGCGATTGTCGCTCATCCGGATGCCGATATCGCAGCAATTTGTGATCAGCGCCCGGATGTTCTAACCAAAGTTGCAGAACGATTTCCTACAGGCAACGTTTACACCGACTATCGTAAGATGATCGAGACGGAGGATCTCGACGGTGTCGTGGTCGCAGTGTGGCATGCTGCCCATTACGAGGTAACACGGGAATGCTTAGAACGCAAATTACATGTCTTAGTTGAAAAACCTCTGACTCTATCCGCCAAGCATGCCAGGGAACTCATCGATTTGGCTGGCCGAGTAGGTCGGGAACTCATTGTCGGATATCCTTATCATTTCTGTTCCAGAGCTTTGCAGGCACGAGAAGTGATCCGCTCAAATGAATTGGGAGAAGTGCGTTACGTCAACGGCTATTTTGCTTCTAGTGCGATCGACTTCTACCGCGGCGACGACCAACCCTATGGAAATCAGTTCAAATATCCGGTGATTGGTCCGGGAAATGTGTATAGCGATCCGAGTCGCTCTGGCGGTGGCCAAGGGCATCTCCAATTAACTCATTTGGCCGCACTAGTGCATTTTATCACGGGGCTAAAACCCATCGAAGTGATAGCCCGAATGAGTAACCTAGACGTGAAGGTGGATGTCATCGATGCCATCATTGGGCGCATGCACAACGGGGCTTTAATCAGCCTAGGCAGTACGGGAAATCTCCAAACGTCCGACCCAGGAAAACTTGCCATTCAAATCAATTGTGATCGTGGTTGGCTAGACATCGATTTCGTCACTGGGGGCGGAAAAATTCGTCACGTTGACGGCTCAGATGAAATTCTGCCGTCTCTGAACGCAGATAGTTTACCAAATGGCTGCGACCAGCAAGCAGATTTATACCCACTTCATGCGCCCGTGCTCAATCTGGTTAAAGTAATTGTTGGTGATGAAGTCAACGGTTCGCCAGCAGAAGTCGGCTGGCGAACTGTGGAGTTGTTAGATGCCGCCTACCGTTCGGCAGAAGAAGATGGTCAGGCAGTAAGGATTGAATCATTGTATGACAGTCTAAACGCATCGCAAAAATTAGATTTGAGCGATTCAAATTATTCGTCACACAAAGCTCGCACCGAAGAGGAGCGCCATGAAGTCATCACCTGATCATTGGATGAAGTCGGATGATTTGAGTTTTCTCCCCCCGCATGAGAAGACCTTCATTCCAGGATTTCACGCTTACAGTCACCATGTGAGTATTGCCCCTGGACAATCGCTCGACATACGAGTATCTGGCAAAGGCACCGTTGAGGCTGAAGTAGTGCGTCTGGGAACAGATAAGGTTCCACGCAC
>CAZIGP010000429.1:0-4771 GCA_964538425.1 uncultured Pirellulales bacterium
CCCTTGGCCGAGCAATTCAAAGATCAAGACAAGTCGATGGTTGAAAGCATTGAATTCACCGAGCCTAGTATTGCAGCAACGGGTACCGACACAAAGAAAGAGTGAAAACTTCTTGAACATCCGACTTCATCGTGATTGACGCCATAGGGGGTTAGGTTGATGATTAATAACCGTCCCACGATTCCACATTTCACATTGTTGCCAGCGCCATGCCTGTCACCATTCGTTTGCGTCCAAATGGGCCTTTAGTCGTCGAAGGCGAGTTTCGGGTAATCGACCAGGAAGGCAACGAATTTCCGCTGCCAACGAATAAACCCGTTGTTGCGCTGTGTCGTTGTGGTGCGTCGAAGAATAAACCGTTTTGTGACGGCGCACATAAGTCGTGCGGTTTTGCCGCAGTGGAATTGGCGCCTACACCGCCAGCGAATGATTCTGCTTCGAGCTAGCTATTGGTAAATTGTGTAGTGCTAACCATGGTCGTCCAAGACGGCGCCGGGACGTGGCGATTTTTCGCATCTACATGTGCGGCGTCGAGCCGGAAAGTCTTGCTAGATTCTGTTGCCGTGGCAAGACCCAATGTTCCCGACCATGTTTCGTAAGGTCGGCCGCCGCGCTCGTCCCCATCGAAAAATGCCAAATAAGTCATTGAATCTGCGGCGATGAATTCGTGCTCTGCCGGTGACCAATGGGTAGGCCGATACACCCGTCGCCATGTGCCGCAGTTGAAGTAAACCTGATTCAACACCGCTTCACCGGCATAGCTTGCATCCAGCGGAACGCTTTCGGCGTGATGCGTATGGCCATAAACAATATGCTTTGCCCGACGGTTGCGAAAATCTTGCTCTAGTAGTGCATGATGGTAATAGGAGGCTTCCTGCGAACCTCGCAATCCATGCAGCCAATTTACGATAGCACTCGCCCAACCAACCGATAACCGGCGGCTAAATTTCAGCACGCGCTGCAGCCCATCAACCAAATCAATCGGATTCCAAGTATCTCGCGAACGTACAAAATCCAATTGCAGAAACCGATCGGCAAGCGTATCCCAAATTTGTTTAACTTGTTTGCGCAATGCAGGTAATGGGCAAGTGCGCTCCAAGAGCCCATCGATCCACACAGGCACAAGCAAGGTAGGCCGAATATTATCAATCTCACGTAGCCCTAAAAGCGTTTCTGGCGGCAATTCGCCCCCTAGTTCCATTTCCACCGCGTGAGTAAATCGATTGATTAGCTCAATGACAATTGCATCCCCCAAGCTGCTCGCATTACGATCCCCCTCGAAGTTGAACGGATCGTAAATGTCGCCGTGCCGCGCCAGCACGCGGTGGCGGCGAAGCGTTTCGAGGAGTTCGTCACTCTCAGCCGGATCATGGGCAAACGGCCGGTCAAAGCGGTTGGCTAACCCTAGATGCTTAACCACAGCTTGGCGAATTCGGTCATAAGCGGGTCCTGGAATCCGTAGCATCCAGTCGTGATTACCCACAAGATAATGAATTCGCACCGGCACACGGCAATCTTCAGCCAAATGGATGCGTGCATCATGCGGATCATGACTCGGAATGCCAATGCCCAAAGTGGCCATGGTTCGCAGCTCAGAGAGCGATTGTGCGTTGACCACAAGCATGTCACCAACGATTCGAGCCGTGGTTGCCACCACCGGTTGGGTTTGGGCATTGTGCCAAGGGCGAGCGTCGCCAGTTAGCCAATGGGCCGAACGGATCAAATCAAGCACGTCACCAAGCAGCAGCACGTCGATCTGCTGTACTGGCCGATAACTGCCGCCAGTACGATAAGAAGCCGAAACAGTCAGATCGCGCAATCGGCGCGCAAAAATTTGGAAAGCTCCGGCGGGAATAGATTGCCCCACCGAACCGTCGGTCAGATGTAAATCACTAACGATGACCAACATCGCTCAGCTTCCATGCCAGGCCAAATTGCGGAACGACGCCGCTGGCGGCATTGCGCAGAGTAATCGCTCCGCTGATGTCACGCATCGAGTGTTATCGGCCGGGCAAATGGCCCGCGTGAATTAAAACAGGCAGTGAAATTCGCGATTTTCGCCAATCGCGCTGCCGCCGTGATCGAGTCACCGTTGCGGCCTCAGCTTCCGCAGTTCCGTCAGCAGCGATTCGATCTGCTCGTGGCCGTCGTAGGTTTGGGCTACAGCAATGGCGCGAATGCCACTATTGCTAAACTCGCGAATCGTGGCTCCGCCCCCAGATTCGTGCCAGTTGCCTTTCACCGTGGCGACAATTGTTTTAATGAGCGAATCAAAATCCGGCCGGCTTTGTGCAACTTCATCATTCGTTGTTAGATCGCTTACATCATATAGACGAGTTTCGAATGTCTGATCAGCAGCTTCTTGAGTGGTAATGATGAATACTTCATTTCCGATGCTCCATGCCAGACCTTGCGCTTGTAAAACAAGATTGAGTGCCGAGCGAAGTTTAATTCCTTTTACGTTAGTGGTTATAGGCAACGTTGAAGCATCGATTCCGGCGTCGCTGAGAGTTCTATTATCGACAAATAACTGAATATCGTGATTGTCTTTAATAAATGTCAAAAAGTCACTCAATGGTGTTTCAGTAAACTCGAAATTGACGGGCTCCTCGAGCGCTTTGAGAATCTTTTGCTCCGCTGGCCCTTTTAGCGATGGCATAACCGTTGGTGGCCCCACCACAACTTTGACGCAGTTTCTAGCCCCTTCCACTGCTTCACATCGTTGCCCCCAACCGTGCGACGTCCAGCTACAACAGCTCACCAGCGCCACCGCGACGATCAATCCAAAACGTACTCGCTTCATGGCCTTCTCCTCTGTGAAAAGAAACGAACGGAAGTGAAATGAGGACGTAACTTGAAGGAGAATTTCTCCTTATCCAAAGAAATGACAATGAAGAGTCAGATATGGCGGAACGGTTCCGGTGCGTCCGCCGAATGTGCATAATAGCCTACACCTAGGGAAAAGTGAAAAGCAAGCGCGGCTGTACAAAATGCAGAGTCTTAATCGTCTGCGTGCCCTATCCGTTGGCTTGCTCGCCGATTAAACTCGCGGCCATGACTTGGGAACTGATACTGTTGTGTTTGGCGGCAATGGCGGCCGGGGCTGTCAATTCAGTGGCTGGCGGCGGCACTTTAATCACCTTCCCCGTGCTGGTTGCAGCTTTGCGATTGAAATTCGGCGACGAAGCCGAGGCGGTAGCAAATGAAACCAGCACCGTTGCATTGGTCCCCGGTGCGATTGTTGCAGCGTGGGGATATCGCCGAGAGTTAACCCATTCCGCACACTGGCTGCGATGGTTGCTGCTGCCGAGCTTAATCGGTGGCACCATCGGCGCTGTTTTGCTTAACGAGTATCGCGACGCATTCAAGTCGCTCGTGCCATGGCTGATTTTCACGGCCGCCATGCTCTTTGCACTGCAACCGCAGATTACTCGCTGGACTGGAATCGGCCATGCCCACAGTCAACCAAGCTCCACTCGCATCCTAGGCATTGTCGCCCTTCAATTCATGATTGGTGTTTATGGCGGCTACTTCGGGGCCGGGATTGGCATTTTGATGCTCAGCGCCCTGGCCTTGATTGGCCTGTCCGACATTCATGCCATGAACGCCGTGAAGAATATCTTAGGAGCCGCCATTAACGGAATTACGGCAATTATCTTCATCCTTTGGGGGCACGTCGATTGGGACTTTGCTGTGCCGATGCTTTGCGCTTCGACGATTGGTGGCTATCTCGGAGCACTTTTAGCACTTAAAATCAACCGAACTCTGGTGCGGCGCATTGTCGTCCTGATAGGTTTTGGATTAGCAATCTATTATTTTTACCGAGAATTTTCGCCTCGTTTTTTAAAATAGTGAAATGCAGTCGGCTTAAAGCTACATTGGATTAGGCTGAGACTGCAAAATTACAACAACGAATTGATTCACGGTTTTTTGGGGGAGCACATAAAAGTATGCAACTTGCACAAAGATTTTCCGTTCGCCAAAGCGTAATAGTTGTTGTCGCAGCATCCTTGCTGATTTCCACAAATCACTCGCTTGCTCAAACAGAAAAAGCCAAGTCGGATAAAAAAGGAACCGAAGCCGCCACCTCGAACGCCAATTCCCCTCTCCCCATAACCCCGCAAGCACAAGCCCCTCGGCTCACAGTGCAATCACTAATCGGCGATGCGGTGGGAGACCCTGCAAGCCCTCAATATCAAGACGTAGCAGAAGCAATCACGCGCGCGATCAACGGCGATTTGACCAGCGCAAAAGAGCTTCTGGAAAATGCCGTAAAGAAAAATCCCAATCTTCCGCCCGCCCCAATCATGATCGCCAAGATGTTATTCATGGCGAATCAAATTCCAGCGGCCCGGGTGGAATTGGAAAAAGCGGTGCGAGATTTCCCCAAAGATCCCGAGGCCTATATTCTTTTCGCGCGATTGGCTTTAGGCGAGCGACGCTACACAGACGCCGATTTACTACTCCTCAAAGCCAAAGCCTTAAGCGACGAATACAAAGACAATGCCAAGCGCAAGCGAAATTTTGATATCACGATTACCGGTGGCCTAGCCCTCGTGGCTGAAGCGCGAGAGCAGTGGGATGCAGCGATCGGACAACTGCGAAAATGGCTCGAGATCGAACCTGAAAGCGTAGGGGCTCACCACCGCTTAGGCATCGACCTGTTTCGCAAAGGCAAAGGAGACAACAAAGCAGCAGAAGCCGCCTTTAAAGAATTCCAAGCTGCCATGGCGATCGATTCCAAGGCCAATGCCGAAGTTGCTTTAGCCGA
>CAZIGP010000430.1:0-4766 GCA_964538425.1 uncultured Pirellulales bacterium
CGAATCACGTCGGCCAGCCAATGGGCGGCGATCGTTTCAAATTGCTCCCGGCGAGGGGCGAACTCCTGCATGTAGCGCTCGATGTTCTCGCGAGTCAACTGTGCATTTCGTTCCGCAGCCGCAATGCGCGACTGGACCTTAGCCGCGAACTGGTCAATCGCATCCATTGTTCCGCTCCACAATCAGCGACTTAAGAAGGCTCTGGTTGGGGTGATCGCCCAGCCAGAGCCTCTCGTCAATTTCCCAGGCGCAACTTGCTGGTGATAAAAATTACTTCTTGGTCGTTGGCGTCGGGTTGGGCAGACCGAGCCGCTTCATCAATTTGTCATGCTCGGCAATCGCCGTGGCCAGCGATTCGTCGATTTTCTGGCAGCAGTCGGTGCATACGGAGCCATCCACATGAGACTTCATGCAGGCGTCGTGCATTTCGTTGTGCGATTTCTTGGCAGCAGCCAAGTTCTTGTCGATGATGTCTAGCGAAGCCAAGGTTTCTTTGTTGTCGCCGGCGTTCTTACGCATCCAGGCCATGTGCCTTTGGGCTTTAGCAATGTAAGTGCCGATGGCGTCGGATGCTTCTCTAGCCAACTCAGGGTCTACTTGCTGCTGCGGCGTGCTTTGGACGTATTGGCGATAGTCATAAGAGTATTCGCGCGCGCCGCGCATCGAGCGGCTGGCGGAATTGCCGTAGAAGTTGTACTGACCAGCCGCCTTTGACTCCGCGCCGCGCTGTGCGACAGCGAAATCGGCCAAACCGACCACGGCAGCCGCCGCGATCAATCCACTTAATAGAATGGAACGCTTCATTTCACAAACCTCCAACAAGAGTAAATTGTTGCCGGGGAAGATGTTCACTGAGTCGGGTGTCCTCCGAGCTATACGCAGTGCCCGGTTCTATCAAGCTTAGATGCGCCCGCAGGGCATTTTCTTCGCACGCGGATTCTGAAAGTAAAAGTTTTTTTCTCATAGCTGGATGGGCAACTTGGACACAGATTCCAAGCGTGCGATTTCGCACACAGCGTGCGGAAAGCGATCAGATTACGCCGGTCGAATCAACGGCGATCCTCCCCACGCATCGCTATTAAGCCGGAAAATACGTTAAAAGCGGGCTTCATCAGCAATGGCACGCTCTTTGCGTTCCCCTAGAGCTTACAGGTGCTAACCAGCTATGAAATTCCTCAAATACACGGGAGTTCAATGATGCTGGCAATTTGTGTTTCGACATCGGGAAGATTGCGCGACGTTCGCGCATCTAACATATCAGAGGAGCAAGAGCGAGGCTCCCCGCCGGTCGGCAACGATCTTGTGCAGATCGTGGAAGGTTGCCAAAGAGGGGACCGAGACGCCCAACGCCAACTATACGAGCGGTTCGCTGCTTCGGTTTTCCGAGTGGCGGCTCGGATTGTTGGTCGTGAAGAGGCTGCCGACGTGAGCCAGGAAGCGTTCCTCAAGGCGTTTCGGTCGATCGGTCAGTTCGCAGGAAACTCGACGGTCGGAACTTGGTTGCATCGTATTACTGTGAACCAGTCGTTGCAGCACATTCGCCGCAAAAAAGTCGCACGAATCAGTCCGCTGGAACACGATCCCGTTGACCGCTCGGCTTCGACAATTGGGAGAGTACAACAGCAAGAAGTAGTGGAGCGAGCGATTGAGCTTTTATCCGCTGATCTCCGAGCCGTCCTCCTCTTGCGGGAGAGCGAAGACCTGTCGTACGCGCAAATTTCGCAAATGCTCAATATCTCGCATGGCACGGTCGCATCGCGAATCAGTCGGGCGCGAAGTGAACTCAAAAGGCATTTGATCGAGCTTGGCTGGGAATTTGAAAATGAAATGCTCGCAGGCCCAAGAACTGTTGTCCGCTTTCCACGACGGTGAACTTCAAGAGGAAGCGCGGCAGCAAATCGAAGAACATCTTAGTGGTTGCCCAACCTGTTCGGAGCGTTTACATGAATTGCGGGAAATTTCTATAGCCACACGGCGGCTGGACGATCCACAACCGCCCGACGACCTTTGGATAAGTCTGGAAAAGCAACTTAATAAAGGGCTTCAACCTGCAACAGATTCACGCCTTGGTCGTCAAAGGAAAACCCCAGCGTGGACAGTTGCCGTCACATCTGTGGCGACGTTGATTCTCGTCGCGACGGCAATCTGGATTGGCCGTAACGAAGAGCGGGGCCACGATCATTCGGCAGCCGACATCGGCCATCACTTCGTCGAGTATCGAAAACACCCGGAGGAAACGCAGCGTGACTTGATCGCCAAATTTCAAGGACGCCAAGTTGATCTGCGGGAAGCACGGCGAGAACTGCACTTTCAGCCAGTCGCAGCCAACTCGTTGCCAGGCAACATTTCGCTCAAGAACGTCTATATTTTGAAAATGCCATGTTGCCTTTGCGTGCAATCGGTTTACGAGCGCCCAGACAAGAGCCCGCTGATGCTCCTGGAACACGAAGGTGAACAGCCTGAATGGTTCGGCAATCGTCCCGCCATCAAGGCGATGTGCTGCGGCCAGCCAGCCACCATCGTGCAGTGCGACGGCGAACTTGCCGTAACGTGGAAGAGCAAACAGCGTTTTGTCACCGTGGTCGGCGCGCGCGATCTCGAAGAAATCAGCGACTTCGTCACCTATCTGAACGATCCCGCTAAGGATACCGATGGCTGAACCAACCCATGAAATGCGCCGCTCGATAGGCTAAGCTAGAGTGTGCGGTTCCGCACGCTTGTGTCCCTTATCCGCACAACACGCAGGCGTGGACACGGACTGGGCGATGACGAGGCCGGGGAGCCCAACCCGCGAAGCGACCAGTATTTCCTGGCTCTTTTTCGGTCACAGCCAGGGAGTCGAAACTTCGCTAGTCGTAGCGGCACACTGATTGCTTTCTTTGTCAGCATTCGTACTTTGTGGAGAATAATGAGAGGATGTGGCTGTGGCATTTGACCCGAACAAGGTGGATTTACTGCTAGTGGATGACGATGCCGAGTTTCGAGGCACCGTCGCGCGGCGCTGTCTGCGTCGCGGCTTCCGCATCCAAGAAGCCTCCTCCGGTGAAGAAGCTTTGGCACTGGCCGAACGGCGGCAGTTCGACGTGGCCGTTCTCGACATGGTGATGCCGGGGCTTTCCGGCTTGCAGCTTTTGGAAAGGCTTAAATCGCTGCATCCAGAGTGCGAAGTCATCATGCTGACCGGCCAGGGAACAATTGAAACTGCCGTGCAGGCGATGAAGCTGGGAGCGGCGGATTTTCTGTCCAAACCGTTTCCTTTGGCTGAACTCGAAGCCCTCATTGAACACGCTTACGAAACCGGCCGGCTCCGCAAAGAGAACCGGCAACTAAAAACGGTGCTGCGCCGCAGCCAAACCGAGCCGGAAATTATCGGTGAGTCAGCGGCGATGCAAGAAGTGTTTCGGCTAATTGACAAGGCTGGTCCGACCGACAAAGCAATTCTCATTCAAGGCGAAAGCGGGACCGGAAAAGAATTGGTCGCTAAAGCGCTGCATCGCCGGAGCCAGCGGGCCGACAAACCCTTGGTCGTGATTAACTGTGCGGCCTTGCCAGAGTCGCTTTTGGAAAGCGAACTCTTTGGCCACGAAAAAGGGGCGTTCACCGGCGCATCAGCGGCAAAGCCGGGATTATTTGAGGTCGCCGATGGCGGAACGCTATTCATCGACGAAATCGGCGAATTGGCAGGTTCGCTACAAGCCAAACTGTTGCGTGTGTTAGAAGACGGCTCAATGCGACGGATTGGCTCGGTCAAGGAGCGCCGTGTCGATGTGCGTCTGCTAGCGGCATCCAATCGAAACATGGCCCAGGAGGTTGCCGAAGGCCGGTTTCGCGAGGACTTGTTCTATCGCATCAACGTAATGTCATTGCATCTGCCGCCTCTGCGCGAGCGGAAGGGGGATATTCCTCTGTTGGTCGATCGGTTCCTGGGGCCTGATTGGACGATCGACCAGCCTGCCCTGAATACGATCGAAACGTATCGTTGGCCTGGCAATGTGCGACAGCTAATCAATGCGATCGAGCGGGCGAAAATCATGGTTGACGACCATACGATCCGCTTCGAGGACTTACCGCCGGAGGTAGTTGCGGCACCCAGTAATAACGGACATGCACAGACCGAACTGATCGGCGACGACTTGGCCGGTATCGAGCGCGCCCATGTCATCGAAATCCTCAAACGCGAGCGGGGAAACAAAGCTCGTGCCGCCCGTGCGCTAGGCATCAACCGTCGCAGTCTCTATCGGCTGTTAGAAAAATATCAGATTGAGCATTCAGACAACACGCAAACTATGTAGGCGGTTGCGCCGACAATATATCTTGGCTACCTACCGTGCATCCATAGCCGATGAACCATTGGTTTTTAGCAACACATAAAAACGACTCCCCTCACCCATCTTCGAGTCCGCCCAGATGCTTCCTGATTGCTGTTCGATCAGATTCTTCGTGAAGTACAGGCCAAGTCCTGAGCCGGGCTGCTCGCTGTGAGCCGGGAGCCGACGGAACGGCACGAAAATTCGTTGCAGTTCCTCCGGCGGAATTCCTGGTCCATTGTCGGCGACACAAAAAATGCAATCGCCTCCATTGACCTTTGCGCTGACGTGAATTCGTCCTGGCTTTTTGTCAATGAATTTGGCCGCGTTTGAAAGCAGATTGTAAAACGCCTCACGAGTTTTTACAGGGTCGCCGCAAACCCACGGAAGCGGCGATGCCACGATCAACTCGATTTGTTTCTGCTTGAGTAACTGTCGAAGGGGCTCGGCCGCCTGATG
>CAZIGP010000431.1:0-4764 GCA_964538425.1 uncultured Pirellulales bacterium
TGCACAACTTAGTCGTAATTGAATTGTTTTCTACAGCTTGATAGCCTAGTTGGGGGATACGAATCCATACCCTAAGATTGCTTAAGCCGCATTAACAGAGGGTTTGACAATGGATGTGCTCGCAGTACAGCTAATTTTTATGGGGATCTTCGGCGCGATTGCCGCAGCGATCGCCAGTTCTAAAGGGCGTTCAGTCATCGGCTGGTTCTTTGGAGGATTCTTTTTAGGTTTAATCGGAATTATCGTTGTTGCCGTTTTGCCAAACTTAAAGGAGCAGAAACTCAAAGAAGAGGCCATGGAGCGAGAAAATCGCCGTCTTCGCGAGCAGTTGATGCAAGAACAAATTAAGAGCGAAGCTTTTCGCCAGCATGCTGCCGCCCGGCTTGATGCCCATGATGGACATTTAGGTGTCGATACTCGCTCGGTTGTTACGGCTCTTCCCGCGCCAGATAATCCAGCAGCACTCACTAATCCCGATCTTGTTGCACTACCAAATTTGTCGTCCGATTCTTGGCCCCATCAAACAACCTTGGCCAGTTCGTTCGATGCGCCACTCGTGCCCGCGACGGCACCATTGGCGGCCTATGAAACCTCGCATGTCGCGCCGCCGACCATGCCAGCTTCGACTGCACAGCGACAATGGTACTACGAAATGCAAGGCAAGGCTCAAGGTCCTATTTCCGACAACGAACTTGTCTCATTCGCGCGCCAAGGACTCATTCTCGATTCCACCTTAGTGTGGACTCAACAGTTGGGTGATTGGAAATCTGCCGGCACAATTAAATCTTTGAAACCCTATTTGAAATCATGAGCAGCGACAAAATCGAAGGCACGCTGGTACTCGACGGTCTTATTCAAGGCCGCTTGCCTGACGATGACAGCCAGGTTACTACCAAGTTGCGAGAATGGGTTAGTTTTTTGAATAACCTCGGCATTCGCTTTAGCCTTCAAACCGCGAATGCCACGTTTAGTTTGCTGCCCGAAACGTCCGCGGTTTCAATCCAACCTTTGGGTCATCAACCCGAAGGCTCGTTGCAACAAGCTCTGGAGCAACTCGCCGAGATTTTTCCGGAGCCGCAACGCGGCCAGCTATTTTCAACGCTGCGCAGCAACGAGTATCGCAAAGGGGAGGAAGTTCAAACGGTCTATACGATCGTTCAAGGCGCCGTGCGACAGCATTCGCGCACGGTCGAGGCTAACACGACTCCGCCTCCCGAACCACTCTCTAGGCAAGAAAAATTCAAGCTTGGCGCAGTCGCCGCGGGAATCGTTGTAGCCGTACTGGCTCTGGCGATGCTTATTCCTGGCGTACGGGCCATGTTTGGCGAAGTCGTCGATGTCATGAAGCCATTTCATGCCGAGGAGATCCATGTCGAACTTGGCCAATACAAAAAATACTTCAGCATGAGCATTGATGACAAACAATCTAACCGCACTGAATGGCTTGTGAAGCTAAAACGAACGAACGATTTTCCCGTCAGTGCGCAACAACTTGACGAAGCCGCCAAAGCAGTCGGCGATTCTGTTGCCGCGCGCTTGGCTCTTGAAAGCGTGGCTCGCGGTTACGTGCAGGCCGACCTTTTTGACGCTGAAGATAAATATCTTGCGACGATCAACTTGCGAATCGCCGATCTGCTCAAAAAAGAGTCGATCGAAGGCAAAGTTCAAGTGCCGCAAAAAACGAAACCGACTCGAATTGTTTTGATTCCGCAATAAATCAATAGCAGCAGCCACACGCTGGTGGGCATACCGGTACTTGCAGAACCACTTTCTTTGGCACCATGCGGCAGACGACTACGTCGACTTCTTTTTCCACGTTTACCGGCACGCTGGCGACGTAATCGGTCGTGCGTTCTTCAGGAACGTAGTGGCAAGTCGTCACAGGCACCGTAATACTTTTCTTGGTGGGCACACAAACGGTGTAAGGCACTTCGCGCGATTTTTGCTCGTGAACTAGCTCAGTTACGCAGCAGCCGCATTCGTTTTGCTTGGTGACAGGTTTGCAAACCGTATACGTTTCCGTACGGGTGCGCTGCTCGGGAACCATCACCGTAATTTCTCGCGTCACCGATTTCGTTTCATAGACGGGCTTTTTGACTTGAACGACGCGGCGGCGTTGTTCGTCGCGATATTCCACGGTTTGCACCTTGCGTTTCGTGCGAACGAACACCGGCTGCATCACGGTTTGTTCGACCGCTCGGTATTTGCAACAGGCGTCGGCGGGAACCACCACCGCTGGTGCTGCATCGGCCGCTGCACCTGGCACTGTAGCGGGCGGCGTGGGGGCCTCTTTTACTGCCGCAGGGCCAGGTAATGGCTCCGCGGGCTGATTGGCGGAGGCTGTTACTGTAGCCGTGAAAACCAGCAACAGAGCGGCGGCAAATTTGTGAATCATGGAAGCACCTCAAGTTGGGAGAATATCGGCGGTAATGTTAAACCAGCTAAGCTCGGAATTTACCCACTTGATGGTGGCTGTCAAGAAATTTCCGCAAAGATTTTGTTTTTAAGGCCTCTAACATGAAACAAGCCCAGGAGATAACTCCTGGGCTTGTAAAAATCTAAACAATACTTCGCAGTTACTATTTCTCTGGCAGATCTGGCGGTGAATTACTCACGCGGACGAACGACGCCGGTCAAACCACTGTAATCGCGGCGATCTTCAGGGTGCCACAAGGGCACGCCTTGCTGAATTCGCTGAGCGAGCATTTCGATCTTTTCACGCGAACCGGCTGGGGCATCGGTCGACGAAAAGTCGTCGGTCTCGACTGGGGCAAACCCCTCATCGTGGCCGAACTGCAGGATGGTTTCGAACACATTACGGTGCTTACGCATGGTACGCTATCCCTCTCTCAATCAATTAAACTACCAGCCGCTCGCATTGGGAGGAGGCAAGCGACGCCAACACAGCGATCGCTGCCACCTGACACGGCGGCCAAAATTCGGTGATATAGAACCCGTCTTTACATTGATACTTTCCTCGAAAACATCCTGACTAAAGTAGCGGTGTGGCCCGCGCGGGTTCCCATAGGTGGGCAGGATGGTTCCGTCTCGTCCTTGCTACCAAAACAACCCATTATTAGTACCAGTTAACCAATGTCAAGCATTTTTTATACGATTTCCTAACCTCCCGTAAATCAACAAGTTGCGACAAGTTAAATTCTAACGATTTCGTAAAAAAACCGCTTAATATGGGAAAATGGTGCGATTGCGGATCAGATCCAAGTTCACTGCAATCCGCGGAAGACTTGCTGGTAGAGCAGGTTCTTTTTCGAAGTCATGGGGCCTGGGGTTTTGTCATCTCGCAGCGTGCTATAGAGCATGTTGTATTTGGCGTCGAGATCGTCGGCGTAGTGAATAATTACCGCTTCGGGGGTCATTGGCACTTTGGGTGCGCCCCATTCGGGTTTGCCTTGATGGGAGATTACCACGTGCTCCAGACGCAACAAGGTTTCTACAGAAAGCTTACACGCGGCCGCCGCTTCGCGAACGATGTCTCGCCCTTGCAGCATGTGCCCGATGAGAACGCCTTCGACCGAGTAAACCGTGCCAGCGGGTTGTTGCTCGTATTCCCGCAGCTTACCGATGTCGTGCAAAATGGCTCCTGCTACAACGAGGCCTTTGTCGAGGCGAGGCGACATGTCGGGGTAATATTCGTCGTATTTATCGGCCAAGTGAGCTGCGGTACGGGTGACGCTTAGCGTGTGCTCCAACCAGCCGGCCACATAGGCATGATGATTTCGCGTTGCCGCCGGCAAAGTCAGCAATGCTTCGCGGTTGGATTGCAAAATGTTGATCGTTAACGTGCGCACCGCTTCATCGGCAATGCCTTGTTTGGCGATGTTGAGCAGCTCCTCGAACATCTTTGCCGGCTCGAACCGAGACCGCGGCTGCATCATCAGCGGATCGTATCCTTCCGCTGCATCGCTACTAGCCACGGGGCGAATCTTTTTGATTTCTAATTGGGGGCCGAAATTGGTTTCGCGATAGACCGCCCGCAGTTTGTAGAACGCGCCTACTTCCCAAGATGCGCGACACTCGGCAGCCCATGCGGAATCGTGCCACAGAGGCGTACTGACCTCGCGCGCGGCATCGCGGAATGTCACTTTGAAATATGGTTTTCCTTCGCGTGTGGTCAGCTCTTCTTTGGCCGAAAGCAACGCGAAGAAATCTCCTTCTTCGCCCGGAGAAAGTTCACACAGCGACTGATGAGGAAAAAGAGAATTGTTGCCCATTTTGATTTATCGTTCGCTAAGTCTGATTAAAACACAAAGTTTACCCACGCAAAGGATTGGTCGCCAAGCAGGCGGCCGGGAGGGAGCAAAAAAGAAGGGGTGCGGGACGAGGAAGGCATGCCAGGAGTCAGGGGACAGGGATCAGGAGTCCGGTGGTACCACGAAGGCTGCGAATATCGGGGTGGTGTGCGCGCCGCCTTCGTGGGGCCACATGTCGGCCTGGGTTCGCTATTTTATCTATATGTACATTTGTATTGAGTTGAGGTCTAAGAGGCAAAGGGTCTAAATGTGTCGCAGTTTTTTGATCGGGGGCCTGTGTGACAGGTTCGAAGGAAAAAACGTGGTTTTGTTCGAGGGAAATTGATTGGGTGGTCGTCGAACCTGTCCGAAATGGTGTCGCAGTTTTGAAGGTTTTTGGCAGGTTTTGTCAGTGAATGCAAAGCGATTAGCGATTAGCCGCATGAGGGTTCGGGGGTGTTGGATGCAAATGTGGAGTGGGGAATGTGGAATGGGGAATAACAAACATTTGAAA
>CAZIGP010000432.1:0-4743 GCA_964538425.1 uncultured Pirellulales bacterium
AGTCAGGTGATGAGGCGATGGTAATGGGCGATACAGTTGTATTCGAGGATGAAGTCAATCCGGCCCTCGATGCGGCGATTGCCAATGGTCTCGAAGTAACCGCACTGCACAACCATTTCTTCTACGATGAGCCAAAAGTCTATTTCATGCACATTGGCGGCACTGGTTGTCCAGATAAACTTTCCAAAGGGGTCAAAGCTGTGTGGGATGCCGTCAAAGAAGTGAGGGCTGCGAAGCCTCAGCCGGTGAAGCAATTTTCAGGCACGATACCAGTGTATGGCAAGCTGAATGGTGAGACACTTTCCAGCATCGTCGGCACGAAAGGCAGCATGGAAGATGAAATCTACAAGATCACGATTGGCCGCGACTCCGAAATGCACGGCATGAAGTTTGGCGGGAGCATGGGTTTGACAACTTGGGCCGCATTTGCCGGCAACGACGGATCGGCCATTGTCGATGGCGACTTCGCCATGATGGCACACGAGGTTCAACCAGTTCTAAAGGCATTACGATCTGCGAAAATCAATGTCGTAGCGTTGCACAACCACATGGTTGGAGAATCGCCGTCATATTTCTTCGTTCACTTCTGGGGAAAAGGCAAAGCCGAAGACTTAGCTAAAGGTCTTCGCGCCGCTCTGGACACCCAACAAGACGCCAAGCCGCAGCCCAAACCAAAGCACGATGGAGAGCGCAAGTGAAGACTTGGCTGCTGTTGGCCTACAAAATTCCCCGCGAGCCAAGCGCTCCCCGTGTCGGCATTTGGCGGAAGCTCAAACAACTAGGTGCGGTGCTGTTGCACGATGCCGTGTGGGTGTTGCCTGCCAACCCGCGGACTCAAGAGCAATTTCAATGGCTGGCGACGGAGATTATCGAATGTGGCGGGGAGGCTACCATTTGCATCGGCGAACTGCCGGATAAGCAGCAACAAACGGCGCTCGTGCGTCAATTCAGCGAGCAAACCGACGCCGCATATCAAGAAATTCTGTCCGCCTTGAAACGCAAGAATCCAGACCGCGCCGCGCTCGCCCGCCGCTACCAACAAGTTCTGGCACAGGATTATTTTCAATCAAAAACCGGCGACCGAGTACGGACGGCGCTCCTCAAGGGAAAAGGGGATTCACCATGAAATGGGTTACGTGGGAGAACGTCGGCATCGACCGCATGGGTTGTGCATGGCTGATTCGTCGCCACATTGATACCAAAGCCAAGTTCTTGTTCATCGCACGAGATGCACCGTTACCGGAGGGTGCGGAACCTTTCGACATCCCCGGTGTGCGTCTCTCCCATCACGATGGACATTGTTCGTTTTATGCGATGCTAAGAGAGTACAAGCTTGACGATCCGGTTCTTGCAAGGATCGCGCGGATCGTTGACGAGGCTGATACGGTGCAAGAAGTCAATCTTGAACCGGCCGCCGCAGGACTTGATTTGATTTGCAGCGGGATTCGCAAAACGAGTCAGGATGACATGGCAGCCATTGAAAAAGGCACGATTGTGTACGAAGCCCTCTATGCTCAACTTGCCGCCGTTGGATAGCAAAACACACTGACGCCTGTGTGGAGACCCATCACACACACAGGCGTCAGGCGACACGGCCACTGTTCTCGTGTTCCGGCCCCTCACATCATCAATAATCGACACCGACGATGTTTTTGCCGTCAGCGCGGGCGATCAGTTTTGCAAACTCTCGGATATTGATGGTCTCGTTAATGAAATGGACCGAGCCATCACCAAAAGCACAATGTACTCCACCGGGATGGAATGAATATGCTTCACCGCTGCCATCCGTTACATAGTACGGATCAGGATAGGTCGTGACTTGTTGACCATTAGTGCAGTTGACCGCACACGGCCCGGTCGGCTGAACGCCATCGTAGGTCGAACCATCCAAGCCGAAATCGCTGGCTGGTCGGCACCATCCACCACCAACAACATAATTGTTAGGGAGATCGCCGCTGACTAATTTTCCCTTACGATAAATGTAGGGGCGACCGGCAGATTCCGTGTACATAATTGTTTTCGATAAACCGTCAGTAACGTCTTTCAGCCTCTTGTCAGCGTTTTTAGGCAACATACCGCTGTTCGGCGCATTGGCGTTGTTGGGGTCGATACTGATGGTCTCCGGGTCTACTAGGCCCGCCGTTCCGCTGACGCTGCTGCCGCCCGAACCCGCCCACGAGGAAGAAGAAGGGCCGAGCCGATAGTCCACTCCAATTGTTGGTGAATAGTCAGTACAGGCCGCACTGCCTGTCCACGGAGTAATCTGTTGATCGGCATCCAGGCGATTGGAGTCGGCGGCATCGGAGGGACACAGCAAAGTGGGAATTGGCGTCGATACGACAGGCGTGTTGACCGCCTTGCTCCAATTTTGCGATAAGTCAAATTTCTGCAACAGGGCGGATTCTTCAAAGTATGGCAATAGCAAGGTGATTCCCGCAATGCGAGGCGCAGTGGTCGTTCCCGATGGACGTTTACTGGAAGGCAATACCTTCTTCGCGCTTTCCCAATTAAGTACCGCCAAGCTGATTTGCTTGAGGTTGTTCTGGCACTGTGACCGGCGGGCAGCTTCGCGTGCCGCTTGTACAGCCGGAAGTAGTAGAGCAATCAAAATGCCGATGATGGCGATTACCACCAAAAGCTCGACAAGAGTAAATCCCTTCCGTGGACTCTGCGTTACATAAATCCTCATTTTTAGTTTCTCCGTCGTATCAAGTATTCAGTTGCAAAGAACTAGAATTCCAGAGCTATTTCAGGACAATGGGTTGCAATTGATTTGGGCCTTCTGCAATCTTCACGATGAGCGGCGAAGTTTCTGGTCGGCGAAATGGAGGCGGCACCAAACTTGGACCCTTTGTTGGGTCGCCGTTGGGGCCGGGAACGATCTTTTGCCATTCGATTGTTATCACGTATTCGCCGACAGGCGCGCCGTCGTTCGAGTTGTAGCTGCTGAATGCGAATGTGCCGTCTTGACCGACGGTAGCACGAGGCCGGATCACATCGCCATTGGGTGCCTTTGCTGTGTTTCCTTTTGGATGCAGCACGAGACACGCACCTTTTGGAAGCTCGCCCTTGAGACTGATCGTTCCCTTCGCAGGAAAGACCGGCAATTGATTGGTATCACGTCCCGATCCGCAGCCGCTGGCGACAAGTGCTGCGATTACTACGATAGGGACGGCAAACCGACTAGATTGCTGATAGAGGAAACACGTTATTTCTTGTGACATTGATAGTGAGTTTCTCGCTTAAAAATGAACCTTTGAGCAACAGCGTTGGAATAGCATTGCTCGAAACGATGGACGCTGTGAAACTCGCCATTCGCTTCGTGCTACATGGTGAGATCGCTAGAGAGCAATTAAATTGCCCACGCGACCATGCGTTCTTGGACTAAATGAGCGGCCTCTGAGTCGTCCAGTGGGCTGCATCAGATTTTTGAGAAGCCTCCCGCAGGCGCGGGTTGGCGGGTCGTGAAAGTAACCACGGTTACAGCAACTGTGATGCCGGTCTTGTAACCATCGTTACAATTGGTCCAAACTTCATAATCCGGCGGAGTTTGGCCCGAAAAATGTGTGTGCTCTGCGCATTTTGCCGCTTAGGATACCCGAAAATCAGCAGATTTTCACGGCCGCCCACCGTATTTAACGGCACGAGGCCGTTAAATATCACGGACAGGGACTAAGACGAATTGCACCACAACTCTTGTCCCTCGTCCCGCAATGCTGTCCAAGTGAATTGATCCACCGTGCGACTCGACGATCGCGCGGCAAATGGCT
This sequence comes from uncultured Pirellulales bacterium, assembly GCA_964538425.1. Classification (GTDB taxonomy): domain Bacteria; phylum Planctomycetota; class Planctomycetia; order Pirellulales; family JADZDJ01; genus JADZDJ01. The sequence continues at coordinate 3,771 of CAZIGP010000432.1, forward strand.
AGTCCAAGCCCGCTCCCGCCACTTTGGCGAGCCACGTCGGCTCGATAAAACCGTTTGAAAATATGCGGTAAATGTTCGGCGGGGATGCCGACACCAGTGTCCGTCACTATGAGTTCTAAGCGATGATCTCGTCGGGTGAGTTCCAGAGTTACTATTCCTCCCACTGGCGTGAATTTGATGGCGTTATCCAACAGATTGAAGAGCAGACGGCGAAGCCCATCGGTATCACCGCGAATGTGACAGGGGATCAACTTGCTGAACTCAAGCACAACACCCTTTGAATCTGCCACGGCGCGCATGTGCAATCCAACATCGGCGGCGAGCCGATCTAACTCAACATTCTGAAACGCCAATGTCGTTTTGCCAGCATCCTCCCGGCAAAGATAAAGCAGCCCATCGGCCAAATTCGACAACCGTTCTGCTTCTTCGAGCAAGCTTTCCAACGATTCTCGGTACTGCTCAGCGGATCGCGGCGCACGCAGGGCCACTTCGGCCTCGCTGCGCATAACGGTCAGGGGTGTGCGAAGCTCATGCGCGGCATCGGCCGTGAACTGCTGCATATCGGCAAAAGAGCGCTCAAGCCGGGCGAACATCATGTTAAAAGTCGCTCCGAGTCGCCCAAGTTCGTCGTTCGGATTTGGTGTTTCCAATCGCCGGTCGAGCCGCCTGACAGAGATTTCATGTGCTGCCTGCGCCATGCGGTCAATCGGCGCAAAGGCACGGCGCGCCAAGAAATATCCTCCAACCACCGCTCCCAATACCGCGAGCGCACCGGCGACACAAAGGGCAACGAAGAGTTCACGCAATTCGTGTTCGTCGTCAGCAAGCGATACTGCTGCGCGAGTAACAAGTGGACCTTCGGGGCCAGGAATGCTGCGGCTCGCAATTCGCCAATGTCCACCGTCCTGGGATCGAAAAGTTGTTAAATGGACGGTTTCAGATGCGGTTTCATTTGCGGGAACTGGAAACTCCG
>CAZIGP010000433.1:0-986 GCA_964538425.1 uncultured Pirellulales bacterium
AGAGGAAGAAGGAGCCGAAGGTGCTGCGGCTCCTGCTGCTGGTGCCGCCGCGGCCGCTCCCGCCGGCAAAGCTGCTGCTCCCGCTGCCAAGGCTGCTGCCCCTGCTAAAGGCGCTGCGAAGAAGTAGCCCTCCGCTGAAATTTCTTGTCTTTTATATTTTTTTGCTTAGCTTTTCAGCCAAGCGGTTGAGTGCCTTGCTGATGTCGTGTGGGCCAATATGAACTTGTAGTAAGCTCGGCCCGGCTGTGTTGGCCCACGCGGCCTTCAACGCATCATCCAGTTCACCTTCCGTGTGAACCTCGTAGCCTTTTCCACCGCCAAGCACTTCCGGCAACTGATGATATTTCCATGGTTGCGTGTCGTTGAAATTGCAGTTTGGATGTAAAAACCGTTCGGTGCCAAAACCGCCATTATCAAGTAGCACAATGATCGTAGGAAACCCGTGTCGTACGAGTGTGGAAAGCTCCATGCCAGTCATCTGAAATGCACCATCTCCAACGATCACAATCGGCCGACGCGTTGGTTGTGCCTTATGAACGCCTAGTGCCGCGGGAACGGAAAACCCCATGGATGTGTAATAAGCTGGCGAAACAAACTCCGTCCGTTGTCGCACCACTAACTCGGTCGCTGCAAACAACGAGTCACCGATGTCAGCAATAACTACTGTCTCGTCGTCCAACATTTCGTTCAGCCGCGCCATCAGTCGATTAATTGTCACCGGAGCATCACGACAAACCTCAAACTTTTCACCGTTGGGCTTTGGACGCGGCGGCAGTTCCCGTGCGGGAGGAGTTGGCTTTCGTTCAGCCAAAACGCGAATAAAGTCGTCTAATTGCACGCCATGAAAGTGATGATGTCGAATGCGTAATTGCTCACTGGTAGCGTAAATGCACTTTGCAGGATCGAGATTTGCTGTGTAAATTCCCAAATTGATGTCCGTCATAAACGTGCCAAGCAAAATGACACAATCGCTCTCCTCGACAAAT
>CAZIGP010000433.1:1028-4715 GCA_964538425.1 uncultured Pirellulales bacterium
ACAGGCCAACGTAAAGCGGATGCACTTCGCTGACTACGCTTTTGCCTAACATCGTCGCTGCCATGGCAATATTCGACTTTTCGGCCAAGGCTAATACGTCGTCTTGGAGGCCGAAACGGTGAATTTCGACACCGGCAATAATCACGGCCTTTTTGCTGTTAGAAATCCAGCGTACCGCTTCGTCGACAGCTTCGTTCAATACTTCCGGATCGCTTTTGGTTTCACTCACACGAAAAGTGTGCGGCGTTTCAGGAACAATATTAACTTGATCCCGTGGCAATTCGATGTATACCGGCCGTTTATGCCGAGCAGCGGCATCAAGCACGCGGTCAATCTCGCGAAATGCTTCTGCGGGGTCGCTTAAATCTGCACAAGCGACGCATAGTTTTTCAAAAACTTCGAACTGCGTATAAAAATCTCTTATTTTATGGTGCAACAACGGGTTGTTAATTCGTTCGCTTAATCCCGGTGCACCGCTAATGACTACCACAGGTGATTTTTCGGCATACGCGCCAGCGATAGAATTGCACAAGCTTAACCCGCCAACACAGTAAGTTACACAAACCGCCCCCATCCCATTCATGCGTGCATAAGCGTCGGCGGCAAAGCCGGCGCAATCCTCTCGAGTGCAATTGACTACATCGATCGGGCTTTCGTCGAGCATCCGGTAGAAATTTAATACGTAATCACCCGGAATGCCGAAGACGTGCCGCACACCGTAATCTTGCAGTCGGCGAATAAGATACTCACCGATTGACACGCCTCGGATCGGGCGATTTCGATGCTCTGTGTGCGACGAGTTCGCGACGACCGTTGAATCTCGACTTTGAGTCATGTTGGCCTCTTCATTGATTCCGATTGCAGATCAGACGCGGCTTTTCTCAACGTGCGCCGCCTCATTAGTAACAGGATCCACCAAAACGCCAAAAAGCCCGACACACAGCCAAACACTACCAGCCCACGCCGAATACTATCTTGGAGATTTGCTCCGCCAAAAAACGAACCTATTGCCAGAAAAATACCCCAACCCAGCAGTGCAATCGTTAACCCGATCAGCATATAACGCTGAACCTTTTCAGCAGATCGATCATCTCGAGAAATAGTCATCGCTCCTCTTAGTAATCCTTCAATCGCTTCAATAAATCGGCAAGTTAGATTTTCGAATTCTCAAATCCTTGTCGAGTACGACTTAGAAAACAAGACCAACCATGCGCCATCATATCGACACACAAAGCAGTATCAATTTTGCAACATCCCGCATAGATTTCGCGATTTTATAAAAAACCAATAAACACCATAACTACATATACAATAACATCTTGCAACAAATTAATCAAAAACTGGCACGCCGTCTGCTTTTTAACATATCAACTTGGTCAAAAGCCAAGTCAGTACCAACCAACAGGTTATCGCCCCCAGGGAGACAAAAAATGAAACGATTACTTTTGGCAGCTACCGCAGTTTTGGCAATCGGATTTACGGCAAGCTCGGCCCACGCCGGTGGACCATGCGGATGGGATGGGCATCACCATCATGGACATCGTCAGGCCCGTTATTATCGAGCCCCTGCTTTCCGTGCACCTTACGTTGTGGCACCTCCTGTGGTTTACCAACCCTATGTTTACTACCCGCCGCAAAACTCGTTCTTTTATCAAGGACGCAATTTCGGCATGCAGTTCGGCTGGTAAAGCAGGTTATCAAATGCAAACACGAACTTGTTCGCGTGTCACGGACATGTGCGACCGACAAAGAGCCCTGATGGCTGCCCCATGAGGCCTTTCACGGCAACGCACGCCGTGGCACGCGGCATTGAGAAAACCCCTTAACCGCCGACGAAACGGAACATTCGCCGACGTTCCCCACTCAACCAGCCCCTAGCGCAAGCCGGGGGCTGTTTTTATTTGGAAATAGCTTTGAGCGCTGCCAGCGCCTGTTGCCGCGCAGCCTGATGATCGACAATCGGCCGGGGATAAGTTTTGCCTAGCGCAATACCAGCACTTGTCAATTCGTCCTGGGGCGATTCCCACGGACAATGGATCCAATCGGTTCGTAACTTTGCCAACTCAGGAACCCAGCGGCGAACGTAGCTTCCTTCAGGATCAAACTTTTCGCCTTGCAACACAGGATTAAAAATTCGGAAATACGGCGCGGCATCGGCGCCACAACCAGCGGTCCATTGCCACCCCATCGTGTTGTTGGCCAAGTCGGCGTCCACTAAGGTATCCCAAAACCAACAAGCGCCATCTTGCCAACGAATTAGCAAATCTTTCACCAAGAATGATGCGACGATCATCCGCACCCGATTGTGCATCCAGCCGGTCGCCCATAGCTCACGCATGCCAGCATCGACGATCGGATATCCTGTCTGGCCACGTTGCCACAATTTCAGCCATTGTGCGTTCTGTTTCCAAGGAAATCGCGAAAACTCCTCTCGCATGGGCTTCAGTTCCGTGTGCGGAAAGTGATGCAGCAGATAATTGCTGAATTCACGCCAGCCAAGTTGCCGCAAATATGGTTCACCGCTAATTGGCAGAGATTGTCCTGATTTACCCCCTACAGCAGCTTTTATCGTATGCCAGACACGCCGTGGACTAACTTCGCCAAAATGAAGATGTGGTGATAGCCGAGACGTGCCGGTGCTATCGGGCCGATCACGCGATACTGGATACTCTTTGATCTCCCTATTGCCAAATTGTTTTAACATCGATTTGGCGCCCATTTCACCAGGTTGCCAAGCAGCTTCCATCCCGGCCGTCCAGGAAATGGTTGGCAGCAGTTTGAAATCGTCGAGAGATTCGCTTACCGGCAAATTTGTCGGTGACTTTAATTTAGAGGGCGCAGATCGTGGCCCAACAGGCTCCTGCAATTTCATGCAGGCATTCCAGTACGGTGTAAACACCTGAAAAGGCTGGCGAGACTGATTCAAAATAGTGGCCGGATCGAACAGTAAATTGCCGTGGAAACCACGAGCATTCACACCCATTTGCTTAAAAGCTGCCTCCATCGCTGCTGTTACGTTTCGTGCCGCAGGTTCATAGCGGTGGTTCCAATAAACTGCTTTTGCGCCGGTTTCTTTCACTAACGATTGCAATGTTGCATCAGTGGAACCTTGCCTCAAAATAAGCCTCGAACCGCGCTGCCGTAGTTGTTCATCCAAACTTGCCAAAGAGTAATGCAACCACCAGCGGCTGGCTGCGCCGGGACACCACTTTCCGTCATCATCAGGTGACCAGACAAAAACAGGCAGCACTGCCACATTTTCGGCACTGGCAGCCAGCAATGCCGGATTGTCATCGAGACGTAAATCGTGACGAATCCACCAGATCGAAACTGAATCGGCCAATTAAACGGCTCCTAAAATATCAACCCGCTGCCTCCTTGCTGGCACGCGGGACGAAGATTGTCTCATTTACGACTTCACCGATCGTAAATGCCCCGCGCTGGATTGAAAATATTTGCGGCGGCGAACTACTGCGGGTTCGCTAGCTTCAGCCTGTTGGCTTTTCAGGTCTTCTAAATTTGCCTGACAGTAACGACAGCCGATTTCCTCAATATGAAACGTGATATAGCTCGATTCCTCGTCACTAAGCACACCCAGCAAATGGCTGCCTAATTGCTCCCGAGTAAGGCAGCTTAATCGATAACGCCGCCAAATCTCTCCAAGCGAATGTACGCCAGAATCTCGAC
>CAZIGP010000434.1:0-4706 GCA_964538425.1 uncultured Pirellulales bacterium
GATCACGTGCGGGCCGTCGTCAATCGTTACCGAGGCAAAGTTAGTTTTTGGAACATCGCGGGTCGGCTAATGACCGGCGAAGCGCTAGGCCTGGACGACGAGCAAAAGCTACGCATGGTGGTCCGTGCGATTGAAGTCGTTCGTTCTGTCGATCCCCAAACGCCTGTCATCGTAACCTTTGATCAACCGTGGGCTGAATTCATGACGCGGCAGGAGACGGATCTCACGCCGATGTATTTTGCGGATGCCTTGGTGCGAGCCGAATTGGGCGTGGCGGGCATCGGCGTCGAAATGAGTATTGGCTATCAAGATATTGCTACTTTGCCGCGCGACTGGCTCGAATTTGGCCGGCACCTAGATCGATGGAGTCTGCTCGGTTTACCGGTGCTAATTTCGCTTGCCGTTCCAAGCAGCGGCGAAGGTTTTTCTTCCGCATCGCAGCAAGCTTGGGTGCAATCTTATTTACCCACTGCACTTTCGCGTTCCGCAGTCCAAGGAATCTTTTGGAACCAATTGTTAGATAGCGAAACCCATGATTTTCCAGGCACTGGCCTGGTGGACTCTGCAGGAAATCCGAAACCAGCCTTTGGAGCATTTGCAGGCGTTCGCAAGCGATTCTCGAGTTAGCTCGTGGCAAAGCAATTTAATTGCCACACGATGTAACGACCGTTATGCTCTAATTCCGGATTGCAGTTACGAATTAACCGAATGATTGAAATGTATTGGAGTCTTCGATGAAACAACTAGTAAACCAATTCGCATTTTTAGTTTTTGCGATTATTGCGTTGATTATTCCTCAGTTTGCAGTTGCTCAAGACTGGGCTAAGAAATCGCTCGACGATTCGCCCCGCCATCTGGAATGGGTCGATGTGAAGAATGGCGATCGGACCGTGAAGTGTTTCATTGCTTATCCTGAGGTAAAAGATAAAGCCACAGCCGTCATCGTAATTCACGAAATTTTTGGCCTTACCGATTGGGTTCGCAGTGTTTGCGATCAATTGGCCGAAGCAGGCTATATCGCTATTGCGCCCGATTTACTTTCAGGCATGGCACCTGATGGTGGTGGCACCGCAGAGTTGGGTGGAAACGATAAAGTACGAGGCGTTATTACATCGCTGCCGGCAGATCAAATCACGGCTGATCTAAATGCCACGGCTGATTACGTTACTAAGCTTCTGGCGTGTAACAGTAAGGTGGCGGTGGCTGGTTTCTGCTGGGGTGGGGCACAATGTTTTAGATATGCTACCAATAACAAAGAACTCAAGGCTGCGCTCGTGTTCTATGGAACTGGCCCTAAAGAAGCCAAAGACATTGCACGCATCAATTGCCCTGTATACGGCTTTTACGGTGAAAACGATGCTCGTGTGAATGCAAGTATTCCACAATCTGAAGAATTGATGAAGGAAGCAGGGAAAACTTACGAACCGGTGACCTATAAGGAAGCCGGCCATGGATTTCTTCGTGCTGGCCAAGATCCTCAAGGGAATGCAGCGAACAAGCAGGCGCGCGAAGAGGCTTGGAAGCGAATCAAGCAGATATTGGGCAAAACTTAACTGTTAACGAACCAGCCAGCGTGCTAATCGCGATGATCGCCCATGCAGCAAATGGTTCAGTCTATCAATGTCGCATCCAGCGTAATTTTCGCATTCAAAAGCTTGGAAACCGGACATCCCGCCTTTGCTTTGGCAGCCAGCTCGTCGAAGACAGCTTTCGTAGCTCCGGGAATTTTCGCGTTCAGCGTTAGATGAACCGCTGAAATAACGAATCCCTCCGCAGCTTTTTCGAGCGTCACTTCAGCCTTTGTCTCCATTCGCTCTGCTGTAAGTTTTGCCTCGCCTAAAATGAGCGAAAGGGCCATCGTAAAGCAGCCTGCATGGGCGGCCCCGATCAGTTCTTCCGGATTCGTGCCTGGCTTGCCTTCAAATCGGCTGGAGAAGCCATAAGGATAGTCTTTCAATGCCCCACTTTGCGTTGAAATCGCTCCCTTGCCATCCTTAATGCCGCCTTGCCAAACGGCTGATCCGGAAGTTTTCATGATTGTTTCCCTTATCAGTTAGCGTTTCATGTCGGATCGTATCCCAAGTTCGGTGATAACCAGCGTTCAATATCTGAGAGTGGCATGTTTTTGCGACGGGCATAGTCTTCAGCTTGATCGCGCGTGATGCGATCGACGGCGAAGTAACGACTTTCAGGATGAGCAAAATAGAGCCCGCTGACACTGGCGGCCGGGTACATCGCATAACTTTCGGTTAGCGTGATACCAGTCGCTTTCTCAGCGTCCAGCAGGTCAAACAAAATGCGCTTCTCGGTATGGTCGGGAGAGGCAGGATAACCGGCGGCAGGACGAATGCCACGGTATTTCTCGGCGATCAGATCGTCGTTGGAAAAATCTTCTTCCTGGCCGTAACCCCATTCGTTTCGCACTTGTTGATGCAGATACTCCGCAAAGGCCTCCGCCAAACGATCGGCTAAGGCTTTGGTCATGATCGAATTGTAATCGTCATGATCGGCGTCGAAGCGTTTTGCAAGTTCGTCGCATCCGATTCCTGTCGTCACGGCAAATGCACCGAGATAGTCACAACGATTGCTTTCGACCGGAGCGATAAAGTCGGCAAGCGAGTAGAATTCGCTTTGGCCTTTGCGTTCCCATTGTTGCCGCAGGAAATGAAACTGAGTGAGTTCTTGTTGGCGTGATTCGTCAACATATAGCGTCACATCGCCACCCGACGATGCTGCAGGCCAAATGCCATAAACACCGCGCGCCGTAAGTTGCTTCTTTGCTACAATGACGTCAAGTAGCCGTCGTGCATCATCGTAAAGTTTGCGTGCCTCAGGGCCGACATTGGGATCGTCAAAAATCCTTGGATACTTGCCTTTGAGTTCCCACGTGGAGAAAAAAGGCGACCAGTCGATAAACGGAACCAATTTTTCCAAAGGCAGATTTTCAATCACTCGCCGGCCGGTGAACGACGGCTTGTCAATTCGCACGGCGTGCCAATCCGTCTTAAACCGCTGCTGGATCGCTTGGTCATAAGACACCAGCTTGATCTGTTGTCGTAAATGATAAGATTCAACGAGCTGTTTTTGTTCAGCAAGATTTTGTTGAATTAAATTCGCACGACGATCTGGATTGAGTAGCTTTTCTACAACGCCTGCGGCACGTGATGCATCGAGCACATGAATGGTTGGCTGCGAATACTGCGGAGCAATTTTCACTGCGGTATGCTTCGCACTGGTCGTTGCACCACCGATAAGAAGCGGCAAATCGATCTTCTGCCGTTCCATTTCGTGGGCGACATGCACCATTTCATCAAGGCTCGGCGTAATGAGGCCACTGAGGCCGATCATATCGATGCCTTCGGCGCGCGCTGTTTCGAGGATTTTTTCGCATGGGACCATCACGCCCAGGTCGATGACTTGATAATTGTTGCAGCCCAACACCACGCCAACGATGTTTTTGCCGATGTCGTGTACGTCTCCTTTCACGGTCGCTAGCAGCACCTTGCCGCGTGGCTTATTACCCAGACCAGCGGCCGCTTTTTCTGCTTCCATAAATGGCAACAAATAAGCGACGGCTTTTTTCATTACCCGGGCGCTTTTTACCACCTGTGGCAGAAACATCTTGCCCGCGCCGAACAAATCGCCAACGACTTGCATGCCGGCCATGAGCGGACCTTCAATGATTTCCAGCGAGGCTTTGTATTTGCCGCGGGCCTCTTCGACATCAGACTCAATGTAATCGACGATGCCTTTTACCAGCGAATGCGATAACCGCTGATCGACTGGCTCGGCACGCCATGCGAGTTCCGCCGTCGCGTCTCCGCCAGCTTGTTTCTTGACGGTCTCCGCAAATTGAATCAGTCGTTCGGTGGCATCCGGACGGCGGTCGAGCAGTACATCTTCCACGCGTGCGAGCAATTCTTGTGGAATCTCTTCATACACCGCCAATTGTCCAGCGTTTACGATGCCCATATCCATGCCCGCGCGAATGGCGTGGTACAAAAACGCTGAATGAATCGCTTCCCGTACTACATCGTTGCCGCGAAATGAAAAAGAGACATTGCTCACGCCACCGGAAACTTTGCACAACGGCATTTCGCGTTTGATTTGTCGTGTGGCTTCGATAAAGTTGATCGCATAGCGATTGTGCTCCTCGATACCCGTGCCTACGGTAAGAATATTGGGATCGAAAATGATATCGGTTGGCGGGAAACCAACTTCTTCGGTAAGCAGCTTAAAAGCACGGCGGCAGATTGAAACCTTGTGGTCAATTTCTGTCGCCTGGCCAGTTTCGTCAAATGCCATGACGACGACGGCTGCTCCGTAGCGACGTGCCAGTTTTGCCTCATGCAGAAACTTTTCTTCGCCTTCCTTGAGGCTAATCGAATTGACAATCGCTTTGCCTTGAACGCATTTTAGACCTGCTTCGATAACCGACCATTTTGAGCTATCGACCATGATTGGCACGCGAGCAATTTCAGGCTCAGCAGCCAATAAGTTTAAAAACTTCGTCATCACGGCTTCGCCGTCGAGCAAGGCCTCGTCGAAATTCACATCGAGCACATTAGCGCCGCTTTCGACTTGTTGCCTAGCAACACTCAATGCTTCTTCGAAATTGCCCTCCTTCACGAGTCGGGCAAATTTTTTCGAACCCGTGACATTGGTTCGTTCCCCGACCATCATGAAGTTCGACTCAGGCCGAATGG
>CAZIGP010000435.1:0-4703 GCA_964538425.1 uncultured Pirellulales bacterium
GATAGTCCGCGATCAGGCGTACTAGAAGTGTTGACGCTCGACTCAGGAGATGACACGCCGCCCAACTGGATTCCGGATGATGTCAATCAATACAATTCTTGGCACGCTAATTTTCAAGAAGGTTTCACGAAAGCGACCAAACTGAGCGATACATTTCGGTCTCTTGACGATGGCACGACCGCTAATCGTCTGAATGATCGAATGCGGGATTTTTTAGGTATTGATGTAACCAACGATTTACTGCCGGCGATCTCAGGCCGAATTATTCACATCACCCAGTTTATTCAGCCGCCACGAGTCGGCGCGGGGCCGGCAAATTTCGTAGGAATCGAGCTTAAAGAACCTAAGAATTTCGAAAGCGTTTACAATAAAATCATCGATCGCTTAATCGACCGATTCGAAAAGCGATCGTATGCAGGCACAACATACTACCGACAAAATCGCGAGCGTGATCCAGAAGACGTGCGTCCTCTTGTTTGCTTCGGCATGTTCGACCAATGGCTTGTTATTTCGGATCAGCCGTGGTTCATGGATTTCATTTTGAATCAACGCAGTGAATCCTCGAATCGACTGGCCGCAGCACTCGAATTTAAACTGATTGCCAGCAAAATTGCACGTCAGCCAGGAGGCGAACGTCCTGCGATGATGAGTTACGAGCAAACAGAAGCTGGCTTCAAATATCTGTATGATTTGGCCGCCGCCGGACGCACCCAAGAGCGACTTCAAGATGCCGCAACTAACAATCAGTTTTTTCAATTCTTGAATCAAGGACTGAAAGACAATCCGCTCCCTCCCTGGTCAGCCATATCAAAATACTTGGCTCCGCAGGGCGGGATGATTGTGAACGATGATTCCGGCATTCATTACATGCGATTCTCTTTGCGGAGAAAGTAAAGAGGAAATATTGATAAACAGCCGAGGTAATCAACATCCCCCGATTTACTGAATATCGATAGCTTTTCTTGAGCGTTTTGCTGTGTGCTAGACTTCTCTAGATTGATTTAAGTGCCAAATTTTCTAGAGGGCTAGAATTATGCTGCGGTCATCTGCGCGTTTTATTGTGATTGCTTCGTGCCTAATTTTTAGCTGGGTTGCACCGGCAAGGGCCGATCTCAGCATGAATGATTTTCGCCAACTGCAAGGCAGTTGGACTTTGATGTATGCCGAACAAAACGGCATGCAGTTTTCCTACGATGTTTCAGGTTTGGGCAGGTTATTTGTTCGTGGCAATCGCTATACGCTCGGGCCACAAACTCCCGGTGGAGCCACCGGGAAATTTGCTTTAAATGGTAGTCGTTGGCCACGGCAAATCGATTTTACTCCCATGACAGGTCCGCACTCTGGACAAACGCTGTACGGCATTTACGAAATTCTTGGCGACACGCACAAAGTTTGCTTTGCAGCCCCTGGGCAGCCACGACCGACAAATTTTTCTACGATGCCCGGCACTGGGCAAATGAACTATGTCTGGTTACGCACCAGCAAGCCATCACCCGCTGCAAGTAAATTTCGTAATGTTGCACCGGAATTTGACTTTGAAGTGCACTAACGCCTTTTTTCTCCGCACTTTTTCTTGGTACCTTAGGTTAGTGTCTCCCACTGGCGAATTATTCTGCGCCAGTGGTTTGACAATGCGGTACCCCAACGTGCATATTGATGGGCGCTGTAGTAGTCGAGAGGCTACCTCACCTTTGCGGTCCTAATGGAAAGCGAGACCAATCGATGGCAGAAACTATCAAGAAAGCCAAGAATACCGAGCCCAAGGAAGCTGCCGCCGCAAAGGAGACAAAGAAAGGCCGGATCTTGCTCGTGGATGATGATTATGAAATCATCGAATCCATGAGGTTAGCGCTAGGCGCCAAAGGCTACGACGTGCTTGTGGCTCGTGATGGAAACCAGGGTTTAGCATTATGTGAGCGTGACGACCCGGATTTGGTAATTTTGGACATGATGATGCCTAAACGGAGCGGTTTTCTGGTGCTGGAAAAACTTCGTCGCACTCGGCCTATTCCGGTGAAAGTCATTATGGTGACTGCGAATGAGGGGAGTCGCCACAAAGCCTATGCCGAGATGCTTGGCGTCGACGATTACATTCGCAAGCCATTTGCGATGGACAAGCTGATGGACGCGGTAGAACGGCTGCTAGGGCAATGAGTCTACTTTCGTTGCTCGGCTGATCTGGACGGCTTTTGTCCAGCCTGCCTTTTTGACGACTTGGCGCCGAAGACTTCTCGGTTTTTCTTCGCAAGTTGTTCAGGTTCAATCTCTTGCGTCTAAAATCGAGGTTAGAGCTAAGTGGCAATTTGTACCGTTTTAAAACTGATGTTGCCTCAATCTTGCTTTCTAGTAATACTAAGAATAGTGGAGATTACGACAAGCAAGCTTGGAACGCCGCTTGCTTGCCGAGAACGAGAAGCAGGCATTCCGCCAGCTGATCCGCCTCGCTAACACCTTTCCCGCTCTTTTGCAACCTCTCTGAAAGCTCGCCGCGGCGAGCATCTTCGAGTTGCCCTCGTTTGTGCCTCCCGTGGTTGGCCTGCTGCGCGCCCAGGAATTAATCAAGAAGTTCGCTTCTTGAGCACAACCTTGCTGCGCACTTAGGCAAACAGTTAAACCTTGATAGTTAGAGAAGTTGCGGAACAGAACGTGCAGTGCTGCGATCCGGTGGCCTGGTTGAAAGCCGCCTTTTCGACTCCCGCATTGGCGAGGAGCAGGTCGCGCTGCTGCCTTCTCCTCGATTAATTAATCCCGTGTACAGCGGCGCGGAGGACACAGCCATGACCGGCGGCCGCGAAATCGTTTCTCTTATTGGGCAACGCCAAGACCTCGAACAGTTTCGTAAAAAAAACTGGGAAGGAACATTCGATCAATATTTGGATGTTGTTGCTAACGATCCGCATGTCACACGCAATGCTTTTCAGCGCGTGTACGACATGATTACTACCTATGGGACTGACACCTACGAAGTAGCTCGCGAGAAACGCGTTCACTATAAATTCTTTGACGATCCCGATAATGCCGGGCAAGATGCCGTTTTTGGCCTCGATCATACGTTGGTTCAACTGGTCAATGCCTTTAAAAGCGCAGCTCAAGGCTACGGCATCGAAAAACGGGTTTTATTGCTGCATGGTCCCGTGGGAAGCAGTAAAAGCACCGTTGCAAGGTTGTTGAAGAAAGGCCTTGAACGCTACTCCCAAACCGACAATGGCGCGCTCTACACGTTGGGTTGGGTCGATCTGGAAGATCCCGACCAAGTGCACTGGTGCCCAATGCACGAAGAGCCGCTGCATTTGATTCCCACTCGATTCCGGGAAGAAATTCAAACTCGGCTGAATGTCCATCGTGGGCAAAACGATTTTCAAGCCCGTATTCAAGGCGAACTGTGTCCATTCTGCCGCTATGTTTATGGCGAACGGTTGAAACGCTATGACGGCGATTGGACGCGAGTCATCGCTGACGTGCGAGTGAAGCGGTTGATCCTTAGCGAGCAAGACCGCATCGGCATCGGCACATTCCAGCCAAAGGATGAAAAGAACCAGGACAGTACCGAGCTGACCGGCGACGTGAACTACCGCAAGATCGCCCAGTATGGCAGCGACAGCGATCCGCGGGCGTTCAACTTCGACGGCGAATTCAACGTTGCGAACCGCGGTGTGATTGAGTTCGTCGAAGTGTTAAAGCTCGACGTAGCGTTTTTGTACGATCTGCTCGGCGCAAGCCAAGAGCATAAGGTCAAACCGAAAAAATTCGCGCAAACCGACATCGACGAAGTCATCATCGGCCATACCAATGAGCCGGAATATCGTCGGCTACAGAACAACGAGTTCATGGAGGCCTTGCGCGATCGCACGGTGAAGATCGACGTGCCGTACGTTACAACGCTATCGAACGAGATCAAAATCTACGAAAAGGATTACAACAAAGATAAAGTGTTGGGAAAACACATTGCCCCACACACGATCGAAACAGCGGCGATGTGGGCAATTCTCACGCGGCTGGAAGAGCCCAAGAATGCCAGCCTGACATTGTTGCAAAAGCTGAAGCTCTATAACGGCAAAACGCTGCCGGGTTTCACGGAAGACAATGTGAAAGAGTTGCGCGAACAAGCCACCAGCGAAGGAATGATTGGCATCTCGCCACGATACGTTCAAGACAAGATCTCGAACGCTTTGGTAAGCCATCCGGAAGCGCGGTCGATCAACCCGTTTATGGTGCTGAACGAACTCGAAGCCGGCCTCAAGCATCATAGTCTCGTGACGAGCGAGGAAACTCGCAATCATTACCGCGAACTAATCGGAGTCGTGAAGCAAGAATACACCAACATCGTGAAAAATGAGGTGCAACGGGCGATTGCTGCCGACGAGGATGCCCTTAAGCGGCTGTGCTCGAATTACATTGACAACATCAAGGCCTACACGCAGCGTGAAAAAGTGCGCAATAAATTTACCGGGCAGTACGAAGAACCAGATGAACGGCTGATGCGGTCGATCGAGGAGAAAATCGACATCCCGGAAAGCCGTAAGGACGACTTCCGTCGCGAAGTGATGAACTACATCGGAGCCTTAATGATCGATGGGCGAACGTTCGATTACAAGAGCAACGAACGGCTGCACCGAGCGCTCGAACTGAAACTCTTTGAGGATCAAAAAGACACGATTAAGTTGACTAGCCTCGTTTCCAATGTCGTTGATGCTGAAACTCAG